>JAEERB010000006.1 GCA_016285615.1 Bacteroidales bacterium | reverse complement strand
TGCAATCTCCGCTCTTCTTTGTCTCAGAACCAAGACTCATAGCTTCTTCAAGAACATCCATTGACATTCCACACCCATCATCTATAATGAGAATTGCTTGAATTTTAGTTCCATCTGCGCCCGTTCCACTTGTTTCAAAATCTACCTTTACATAACTACTTCCGACTTCTGGTTCTAACGAATTGTCAATAATATCCGCAATAGCGGAATAATTGTTGTACCCACAATTTCTAAGAGCATTCGCAATGAATGAATCATTGATTCTTAAATCTTTTTTCATTTTGTTACCTTTCACTACTTATTATTTAAAAAGCTTTCAAAATGGCATCGTGAAAGGTTTTTTTTACTTCCATTCAAAAAGCATAAATTGTTTCAAGTCGTCTTATTAAGCGCTTGATGTTGGCAAAAATATCTTGAATAAATACCTATTTCTTTTTTGCGAACTCAAAGCCTATTTTTTTGTCACCTAAACCCTAAAAAATGTCATTTATTCCTTTGCAGAAAACATCAAAAGCCCTATTTTTGCAACAAAAAATAGGGCAATATGTTTTTTTGTTTTAGTATTAACGGATTTTTGGACGGCGCATACAAGTATTTTGTTTATCCTACTCTACAACTTATGTTTGTTGTAGGCCTATTTATAGGCGTAGTTTACTTGATTTGGTTTCTAATAAAAAAATTATTATCCATAAATAAACACCCATCCACAGAAGTATTACAACAAATTGAAGAACAAAGCATTCAATCATCTCCACAATTTGTAACCATTGGTAATCTAAAGATCCAATGTGATGATATTAGTTACATTATAACAGAATCTGAAGAAAAGGAAAAGGAAAATGGAAATGGTAATCCGCGAAATAAGGTGATTCATTATAAAAATTCGTCAAAAACTGATACTGTTAGAAGTAATTTTGAAGACATCATAAAAAATCTGCCTGACCATTTCTTTCAAATTCACAAACAATATCTAATCAACTTAAACGATATTCAGACAATTGACGGAGATTTAATCTATTTGAAAGGCATAAAAAAAACTTTTTATGTCTCCGAGAAATACAAAAAAGATTTTAATGCCCGCATGAAAAAGTTATAATTCTTTTTTCTTTTACGGAACAACATAATGTTTGTTCTCTAAACATATTGTCTTTGTTGTAACTTATGCAACATTTGCGGCGCGTGTTTTCATCTCTCTTCGTTTCAACTACAATGCGGCGCCGCATGATCCAAATTGGAACCTTTCATCCATGGGTTTCAGTCGCTACGCTTCCTCAACCCATGGCTACCAATCTAGAACCCCTAAACGGGGTTCTTCATTATGGTGCTTTATCCTTGCTTAGTTATATTAGAAAGCGCATTAGCAATAAGGATGCGTAAAAAAATTAGCAATGGGTGGGCGTTAAGCGGCGGCGTTGTTTGAAGCACGCGCCAGCGTGCAAGTTTAGCCGCCGTAGCCCGCGGATTGCAATTTTTAGCATCCGTTTGCGTAGCGCACAGCGCCTTTCTTTTGGTTCTTTTCTTTGGCGCAGCAAAGAAAAAGAACATCTTTAAAAAGATATCTTTTTATTAGGAGTAATTCTTTCTAATTTGAGAATGCTTTCCGTTTCCCCTTATTTTCGTACTTTTGCACACGTTTTGGCGAATATGTATGACCGCCATGACGCCCTTTTGACAAACCAAACCATTGACCATGACCAAAGTACGAACAACCGTAGGCAAACGCTGGGCCAAGTGCTGCGGGTGGATACTCAAGAAGTTGGGTTGGAAGAGCTTGAGCGGCCCCATGGAGGGCAAGAAGGCCATCGTGCTGGGCGTGCCGCACACCTCCATCCTCGACTTTCCCATCTGCTATCTTTTCTATGCCCAATATGGCAAAGTGGCACACATCATGGTGAAGAAGGAATTCTTCTTCTGGCCGCTGGGACCTATCTTGCGCGCCTTCGGCGCTGTGCCCGTCGACCGCAGCAACGCCGCCGCCACCGTGAAAAGTATCATCCGCTCTTTCAACGAAAACGAAGTGTTTCATCTGGCCATCGCCCCCGAAGGTACCCGCAAGCCTGTGAAACGCTGGAAAACCGGCTTCCACCTCATCGCCCGCGAAACGGGAGCCACTGTCTATGTCGGCTACTACAACTGGGGCAAAAAGGAGATTACCGTCGGCATTCCTTGGGAACTCACCGACAACGCCAACGAAGATATGCGGCGTATCCAAGAGTATTATTCCACCCTCGATTTACAAGGCCGACACAAAGAGAACTACATAACCCATTAATCTACAATGAGTAAAAAGAAAATCAAAACGCCATATAAAGTTCGGAACAAATACCGCGAAATATTCTGTACCACTTTAAACAAAGTTTTCCAATATACCACCTCCAAATATTGGGACCGCACCATGGCTCAGTTTGTGGATGGCGAGCAAAAATATACCTACAGCAGCTTCGGTGAGAAGTGTAACATGCTCTCCACCAGAATGTCACGATTTGGCATCAGCGCAGGCGACAAGGTTGCCATCCTATCGCAGAACATGCCCAACTGGACACTGGCATTCTTTGCTGCCACAGCTTTCGGTCGTGTGGCCATACCTATCCTACCCGACAGCTCGGAAAACGAAGTGACCAACATCCTCAACCACTCTGAGAGTAAGGTGATTTTCATCTCCAAGCGGCTCCGATACAAACTCAGCCAGGAATGCATCGACAAACTGACGCTGGTAGTGGACATCGAGACGCTGGAGTTCATCAAGAAAAACAAAGATGATTTCCAGTGCAACGGCTGGATTAAAGACCCCCAACCCGACGATTTGGCTACCATCCTCTACACGTCGGGCACCACCGGCAAGGCCAAGGGCGTGATGCTGAGCCACCGCAACATCTGCCATAATCTGGTAGCCTCGTTCAAGGCACAGCCCTGTTTCAAAAACGACCGCTTTCTCTCTATCCTGCCAATGGCGCACGCTTACGAGATGTGCGTTTCGAGTCTCTACTCCATGTATGTGGGCGCCTGCTGCTACTACATCTCCAAGCCGCCTACACCTTCCATTTTGCTACCAGCCCTGAAAAAGGTGAAGCCCACCATCATGTTGGCCGTGCCGCTCATTATCGAAAAGGTCTATAACAACAGTGTGGTGCCCACCATCAAGAAAAGCCGCGTGCTGACCTGGATGGAGCAACACACGCCCCACATCCTTTATTGGATGATTGGAAAGCGGCTCCTCAAGACCTTCGGCGGCAAACTGCGCTTTTTCGGCGTCGGCGGCTCCAAGATCGACACCAAGGTGGAGGAATTCCTCATCAAATGTGGCTTCCCTTACGCTGTGGGCTACGGCCTCACCGAGACTGCCCCGCTCGTCTGCAACGTCATCGTCACCAAAAAGAAACGCTTGGGCTCCATTGGCGTGGCCTCCTACAAAGTGGATATCCGCCTCGACAATGTGGACCCACAAACGGGCGAAGGCGAAATCGTCTGCCGCGGCGACAATGTGATGCTCGGCTACTACAAAGACCCCGAGCGGACCATGAAAGTGCTTGACGAAGACGGCTGGTTCCGCACCAGCGACGTGGCCACCGTTGACAAAGACGGCTACTACTACATCAAAGGGCGTCTCAACAATACCATCCTCGGTCCTTCGGGCGAAAACATCTATCCTGAAGAGATTGAAATGGTTATCAATAATATCGACGGCGTGGAAGAATCACTGGTTATGGAGCAAAACGGTGAACTGGTAGCCCTTGTCAAATTCGAAGACAATGTGCTTAATTGGAACCAAGAATCTGAAGACCAGCTGTTTGAAAAGATAGAATCGCTAAAGACGTCCGTTATCGAGTTTGTTAACAAGGCGGTGAATAAGAGCTCCAAAATCAAAAAAGTGGAAGCCATGAAGACCCCCTTTGAGAAAACAGCCACTCAGAAGATTCGGCGTTTCCTCTACAAGAAAGATGGCACCGAAGGCGAGGAGACAACAGAAAACGAAGAGACCGACAAAAAAGAATAAAAGAAAAGGGGCGAACAAATGTTCGCCCCTAATTGTTTCTGTTTGTGGAGCGTATGAGAATCGAACTCACGACCTCTTGACTGCCAGTCAAACGCTCTAGCCAACTGAGCTAACGCCCCATCAAAAGACAGGTGCAAAAATACTACTTTTTTTCATTTTACAAATACCTTTCTTAAATTTTTCTTAGAATCGGTATCTTACGCCTATGCCGAAATTGAAAAAGTCGCCATAATACTCATTAAAGAAAGGACCGGGTCTGCCAAAACCTAACACATTCCACATGGGACGCCAGTCGATACTCAAATTGAGCGGTATGTCGAATTGGTACTCTACTCCTATTTGGAAACCGAGGTTAAGTCGCCATGGTGTGCCATGATACTCTGTTATATAGTCTGTGTGCCAATTTTTTCCGAAGCCATACCCTAATCCCAAGCCTGGGCCCACATACCAATTCCATCCGCTAGTAATATTGAACACCCAATCAAAAACGCAGTTAATATCAGAATACCACCAGCGACTGAAGAAATAGGAAACACCTGCAGTCAAGTCAATCATATACTTTTCCATGGCCAAATTATGCTGGTAAGTAGCCTCCATATTCCATCCTACACGACCGCCAACGGCGCGAGGCTGGGCATTGGCTGCCATCATGAGCGAAGCAACCAAACATACAGTTAGTAAGAACTTTTTCATGATCAAAATATTTTAGTTAGTAATGGTTTGTAAATCTTAATAAGACTTAAATGAAAACAAAAAAAATAAGTAAAAAAAACAATACGCTCTTCCGTCTGATGCTCTTTTTCTTTTTTTGTATTTTTGCGGCCTTGAAAATCATTCATCAATCATTAATAATTCTAATCTAACACACTATGGAACAATTAATTGCCGCAGGAAAGAATTTCCTTTCCAATGTCATTTTCAACAACATCCCAAAAATTCTGATTGCCCTGTTAATCCTCTGGATTGGTTGGAAACTGATCAAATTTTTGAACAAAACCTTGAAAAAAGTCTTCACCAAGAAAGAAGTGGACATATCTTTGCAGGCCTTCCTGTTATCGCTGATTGACATCACATTGAAGGTGTTGCTCATCCTGACCGTCATGGGCATCATCGGCATTCAAGCCACCTCTTTTGTCGCTATCCTGGGTGCTGTCGGCCTGGCTGTCGGCATGGCCCTGCAGGGCACACTGCAGAACTTCGCCGGTGGCGTTATCATTCTGTTGCTCAAGCCTTACCGCGTAGGCGATTTCATCGAGCAAGGCTCCTTCAGCGGCACCGTAAAAAGCATTCAGATCTTTCATACGGTACTCTCCACTGTTGACAATAAGATCATCATCATCCCCAACTCGCAGTTGGCAACCAACTCTCTCATCAACTACACCCGTGGCGAAATCCGCCGTGTGGATGTGAATGTGGGCATCGCCTATGGCGAATCGGTGGACAAAGCACGCGAGGTGATGCTGAACCTTGCCAAACAAGACCAGCGCATCTTGAATGAACCCGATGCTCCCGTGGTTCATCTCACCTCCCTCTCCGATAGTTCGGTTGACCTGCAACTGCGCGTGTGGGTGAAATCTCCCGACTACTGGGGCGTTCTGTTCAACCTCAACCAATCTGTTTATGAGGCATTTAATGAACAAAACATCTCCATCCCGTTCCCGCAGGTTCAAGTGCATCTCGACAAAGAATAGCCGTTTTTATCCTAATAAAAAATGTTAAAAAAACGAGAAAGGGTGGCCATCACGGTCACCCTTTTCTCAACCAAATTATTATGAAAAAACTGAAACTACTACTTATTGCGCCATAGTATTCAGATTTGGGGTTGCTTTATATGAGGCCCATCTGTTGGAAGATAACACGCAGCTCTTCCAGCGAATGGACTTTCACCTCTCGGGCTTTGCTGCCCATTGAAGGACCAACAATGTTAAACTCTTCCAACTGGTCCATAATTCGTCCAGCGCGGTTATAGCCAAGACTCATCTTTCTTTGTATCAACGACGTAGAACCTTGCTGCGTTTGCACAATCAAAGTGGCCGCATCCATAAAGCAGGAGTCTATTTTGTCGGAATGCTCGCCCTCGCCACCAAACTCAAAGTCTGACTCCTCCTCAGCATATTCGGGCAAATAGAACGGCTCGGGATAGGCCTGCTGATCGGAAATGAAGTTGGTGATTTTCTCCACCTCGGGCGTATCCACAAAAGCGCACTGCAAGCGCACCATGTCGCTACCCGTTGAGATGAGCATATCTCCCTTACCGATCAACTGGTTGGCGCCCGTGGCATCGAGGATGGTCTTAGAGTCGACACCTGCCTGCACGCGGAATGCGATACGCGCAGGGAAGTTGGCCTTGATACTACCCGTGATGATGTTCACAGTAGGACGCTGCGTGGCGATAACCAAATGAATACCGATGGCACGCGCCAACTGTGCCAGACGGGTGAGTGGCGTCTCCACTTCACGACCCGCTGTGATAATCAAGTCGCCAAACTCATCTATAATTACCACAATATAAGGCATATAACGGTGACCGTTGGCGGGCGATAACTTGCGCGAACAGAACTTGGCGTTGTACTCTTTGATATTACGTGTCTTGGCTTGCTTGAGCAAGTCGTAGCGGGCATCCATCTCTACGCACAACGAGTTCAGCGTACGCACCACCTTCTTCGTGTCGGTAATGATGGGCTCGTCGGCATCTGGCAACTCGGCCAAGAAGTGCTTCTCGAGAATGGAATAGAGGGTAAACTCAACCTTCTTGGGGTCCACCATCACAAATTTCAGTTCTGAAGGATGCTTTTTATAGAGTAACGATGTGATAATCGCGTTCAAACCCACAGACTTACCCTGACCAGTGGCACCAGCAATGAGCAAGTGCGGCATCTTGGCCAAGTCGACCACAAACGGCTCGTCGCTAATGGTCTTGCCCAAGCCCATCGGCAAGTCGAACTTATTGTTCTGGAACTTGTCGGAGGCCAAAATCTCGCGCATAGAAACAATCTTGGGGTTCTTGTTAGGCACTTCAATACCGATGGTGCCCTTGCCCGGGATAGGTGCAATGATACGGATTCCCAACGCTGCCAAACTCAAGGCGATATCATCTTCCAACCCTTTAATCTTGTTGATTCTGATACCAGCATCCGGCACAATTTCATACAAAGTTACCGTTGGTCCAATGGTGGCCGTAATCTTGGTAATGGGTATCTTGAAGTTGTTTAAGGTCTTCTCAATTTTTTCCTTGTTCTCGCGCAACTCTTCCATCATCGCCTTCTTATCCACCTCCTTCACCTCATATTCATTCAACAAGTCTAAAGTCGGAAATTCATACAACGACAAATCCTTACGCGGGTCGTAATCTTCGAGTGGAACAATGGCTTGCGAATCCTCTTGCTCTTCGCCTTCCGTATCTTCAATAATATCTAATCCATCTTCAAACGAATCGTCAACATCCTCTTGTTGAGGCGTTTCCTCTTGTTTGGGTGTCGAAAGAAGATCGTTTATCTCGAAAGGAACGGGCTCTGCCACTGGCTTCGGCTGCACACCCATCGGCGTCCATAGCGGCGTCTCTACGGGCTCGGCAGGCATCTTCGGCTCCTCGTCAAACTCGTAAACTGTACCCTTTCCTACCTCCTGGCTCAATCCGTCGGGCTTGCCAATATATTCGTCCAGATTCTGATGCGTATCCTCTGTTGCAGGTTTTGAAGGCCGTGACGGATTGTCAACCTCTTTCCCTTCACGATGGAAAAGACCGCCAATCCAATTACCCATCATGGCGAAATGCCTGAAAGTCACATTATAACACAAAATCAAGATGGCGAAAAAGAGCACTATCAGAATCAGAGCTGTCACAAAGCCACCCGTCTTGTAAATGAGCCATTCCGACACTTCACAACCAAACGAACCAGCAATCAAAACGGCTTTTTTATCTGATACAAAACATCCACTTACAATTGACAACCAAGACATTGTCAGCAAAGTAGTAACTGTTGTGCCAAACAGCGGAAGAAGCGACTTGTCAAAAGTTAATTTGACACCATAAAGGAAAAAAAGGAGTGTGAATCCTATTGAAAAAATACCAAAAGTATAATTTACAAACACATAAGCTAAAAACGCTCCTACACAACCTGCCCAATTATTAATTTCTTCTTTTGAAAATTTCGCCGTTGTTCCTTCACCAAACGTGAAGAAGTGCGACACAATGGAAACCAGCAATAACAAAGAGAACGCCAGCAAAATGATGCCGTAAACTTTCAGCATGCGGGGATCGCCCAGCACCTGCCCCAACGATTTGTGTTTCTTGGGTGATGTGGATTCCTTGCCTGCTTTTTTCGAAGACTTTTTCTTTTTAGAAGAGGCGGCTCTCCGATTGGTTGTAGTATGAGTAACTTGCCTATTATTGCTAATATACATAGATGTTGTAACTTACATATAAGGATTTCAAATTGCAAAGGTATCTCTTTTCCAATCTATTATTTTTGGAAGAAACAAAAGAATATTAACAACCCAATGTTATAAAGAAAACTCTTGAAATACTTGTCATATAAGGATTCGCAGCAATTATTATTGCCATTGATTTTTTAATTATTTTTGCTTTTCGCTAAAAAACAATTATTACCATCCTCATAAAAATCCTTCCTCTACAGGCATGAAAAAATCCATCTTACTTTTGTTGAGCCTTTTATCGGGAATCTTGCTGTGGCTATCGTGGCCCGCAGCCGGGTTGCCGTTTCTGATATTTTTCGCCTTCATCCCGCTCTTCTTCCTCAGCGACGGACTGCTGCAAAGGGGCGGCAAGTTGGCCTTCTGGCAAGGATTCATCTACTCCTATCCCGCCTTCCTATTGTGGAATGTGGCTACCACCTGGTGGATTTGGAACAGCACACCTCCCGGCTCCATCGCCGCTTTTGTCCTCAACGCCGCCTTTATGGCTATCGTCTTCGCCTGCTGGCACACCTTCCGCAAACAGAACCCGCCCACCATCACCGTGCCGATCGTGTTCATCGCTTTCTGGATGTCGTGGGAATACCTGCACCTCAACTGGGATCTGACCTGGCCGTGGCTCAATCTGGGTAACGTCTTCGGCAGCTGCACCCAATATGTACAGTGGTACGAATGGACTGGCGCCTTTGGTGGCACTCTCTGGATTCTGACCGCCAACTTCCTGCTCTATTACCTTATCAAGGCACTGCGCGAGAAGTCGGCCAAACGATGGGCTCTGCTGGCCGCCACCGCCGGCTGGATTGTCATTCCACTGGTTATTTCGGCCGTGATGTACAACCATGAGTCAAAAAAGACCTACAAAGAAACCATCGAAACGGTTGTGGTTCAGCAAAATACCGACCCGTGGGAAGAACAATATGAGATGTCGAATGCGCAACACGCCATCCGCCTGCTACAAGTGGCCTTTACCCAGCTGACCGACCAGACACAATTGCTGGTTTGCCCCGAATCGGCTATCGCCCACTCTGTTTGCACCGATAACCTGCTGCAACACAATTTCGACCCATTTAGTCAGACCTACGGCGGTTTTACGCTACTCGACTCGCTGATTTACCACTATCCCAATATCAATGTAATCGCCGGCCTTTCGACCTACACTTACTACGACCATAAAGCCACGCCCACCGCCAGAGACAAAGGCGGTTACTTCTTGGATATGTTCAACTCCTCGGCTTGTTTCAACCGCAGCGGAAAGATTGAACTTTACCACAAAAGTAAGCTTGTGCCCGGCGTGGAGAAGATGCCGTTCCCGAAAATCTTCGGCTTTTTGGAGAATCTGGTCATCGACCTGGGCGGCCCCAGTGGCTCGCTCGGCATCGACACGGCCCAACACGCCTTTACCACCACCATTGATGGTGGCAAAGCGAAAGTGGGCGCACCCATCTGCTATGAGTCCATCTTCGGTGAAGAGTTTGCCCGCTTCGTACGTGATGGAGCACAAGTGATGACAGTCATCACCAACGACTCGTGGTGGAAGAACACACCCGGCCACAAACAGCACTTCCTGATGGCCAAATTGAGAGCCGTAGAGACGCGCCGTGCCATCGCCCGCGCCGCCAACACGGGCATTTCGGCGTTTATCATGCCCAACGGCGACGTGCACCAAGCCACTCAATACCAGACGCGCACCGCAATCAAAGAAAACATCCCGCTCAACGACCAACTTACCTTCTATGTGCGCCACGGCGACTACCTGGCACGCATCGCAGTAGGCTTGGCAGCCGCAGCCTTGTTATTCTTTATCATTCTGATTATCAAAAACAAAACCGCTATCTCACGCAGAACCCGCTGATAAGCGCAGAACATGAAACATACCTTTTTGCTTTGCCTGTTTTTCTTTTGCACGACCGCTGTTTTTGCTCAAAAAGTTGAAACAGAGCAATATAATATTCCTATTCTAACTCATAAGGCAACCAATCACTTGATACGGGTGCGCATTATTAAACCTGATGACAACCCCTCTATTTTAAAAAGCTTAAACATCTCATTCAAAGGCACTTCTAATATAAATGAGATTGAATTGGTAGCTTTTTATGCTGAGAAAAATGAACATGAATTAGACCCCGAACAGAAATGGGCCGAAACCTCGAAAGTGCGCCCCGAAACCTCTCTTCCAACCAACCTAACTCTTGATAAAGATACTGTAATCGGCTGGATTTCAATTAAATTAAGCGACCAAACAGACCTTTCACACCGCATTACAGCCAACCTCATCAGCGCTACATTCTCCACACAAAAAAGAGCTGTGAAACCAACTTGCCTCTCTTTATCTTCTCTTAATACCCATCGTATTGGCGTTGCTGTGCGCCAACACGGACAAGATGGCGTTTGCGGCTCACGCATTCCGGGACTTGTCACCACTAACAACGGCACGCTGATTGCTGTTTTCGCCATGCGCAACCACAGTTACATCGACCTGGCCAACGATATTGACATCGGCATTACACGCAGTTTCGACAAAGGCAAAACCTGGCAGCCCGTGCAGAAAATCATCGACATGGGCACCTACGGTGGCCTGCCCGAAAAATTCAACGGTGTGGATGATCCCTCGATTCTCGTGGACCGCCAGACGGGCGAGATATTCGTCATGGGTCTCTGGATGCACGGCGTCATCGACCCCGAAAGTGGAAAGTGGGTGGAAGGCCTCACCGAAGCGTCGGAAGTGTGGAACCACCAGTGGAATCCCAACGGCTCCAAGCCAGGCTACGGGCTGAACCAATCTTCACAAGTGTTGATGGTCAAGAGCAACGACGACGGCGCCACATGGAGCGAGCCGCAGAATTTGACACGACAGTTAAAGAAGGAAGAGTGGTGCCTCTTCTCGCCTTGCCCTGGCAGCGGCATCACCCTGAACGACGGCACACTGGTTTTCCCCACCCAAGGCCGTGAAAACGACGGCACCTCCTTCTCCACCATCACCTGGAGCAAGGACCACGGGCAGAGCTGGCACACCGCCAATCCCGCCTTCCACAACACCATTGAATGTTCGGTGGTGCAACTTTCCAACGGCTCTCTTATGCTGAACATGAGAGAAAAAGGCAACCGTGGCCGCCATGCCGACTGCCACAATGGTCGTGTGGTGGCCGTCAGCAACGACCTGGGCCAGACTTGGACTTCCCACCCAACCTCTTTTAGCGCCCTCATCGAACCTACCTGCATGGCAAGTCTCTATAAGCCTGAAAAACAAAACAATACAAAGCCGATATTGCTATTTTTCAACCCCAACTCCACCCTCTACCGCCACAACCACACACTAAAAGTCAGCTTTGACGACGGAGAGACCTGGCCCTCAATCTTTTGGAAGAACCTCGACGAATGGATTGGCAACGGCTACTCCTGCATCACCACCGTAGACGACCACACCATCGGCATCCTTTTCGAAGGCAGCCAAGCCGATTTGCAATATATGCAACTGTCGATGGACGAAATTATCAATATTCGTCGGTGATTTCGTCGTCGCACACCTAACGGCGTGCGGGGGGATTTTATCAACATTATTCCGTTTCTACCAAGCGTTGCAGACCCATAGGCCTGCAACCCAATCCTCATATAGTGCATCATTTTAGAAATATGTATTTTCATGACGCCAAGCGTTGCAGACCTATGGGCCTGTAACCAATCGCATAAAATACTTCAACCATCTGCATGCAAAAAAAGCAGGCCCATAGGCCTGCTTCGCTCGGTATTTCGCACGCCATAGGTGTGCGGCCATCTGCTACACATCTTTGAAAATATAACGTTCATCAAATTCCACCTCGTTTTTTTTCAAAATATCAATGTATTCATCTCTAAATGTCTGTTTTTCATGATGTTTCTCCTGACTTACAATGTATCGGATAACTTGGGGCAACTGGCTCTTGGAATATGTAAACGCTCCAAATCCTGACTGCCATTGGAAAACCTTTGGCGTAAGGTGTTCATTATTAATCCATACGGATGAATCCCGCTTAACCATTAACATCAAAGATGATATGGATTGATGAGGCCGAAGGCCCAACAAAATATGAATATGATTCTTTGTTCCGCCAATGGCTAATGTTTTATGTCCTTTATTGTTTATCATAGCCGCTATATATTGATACAATCTCTCGCGCCATATTGGCTCTATCAAAGCCTCCCGACGTCTTACTGCAAATACTACATGAATGTGAATCTGTGAATAGGTGTTGTTCATAATAGGGATTTAAAATGTTTTTAATGAGGCAAATATACATAATCATATTATGAAATTTTAACTTTTAAATAACAAAATGACATAACACATTTATTGAGGGATTCTTGATTCTTATTACGGTTTAAATGCACGTTATATCGATTTTTTAAATATCTTTGCGGTTAAGAATTCAAAAACAACCAAAACATGTAAAATAACACATTAAACTAACATATTAACCATAGCGTTTGCTATTTATTCGGTAACGTTTCTGAAACCTGAGAATTTTCAAATAAAGCAATTGCTCGAATAAGTCGTAAATGTCTGCGTAAATCGTGGACAGACTTGTCTGTAATTGCGGGGTTTCTCAGGACCTCAGAAACGTGGATAAGGTTTGTCCACGTTCTTTTTTATGTCTATGAAGAATACGTATGCCTGTAAGCAACCGCCGCTATAAGAGAAATGGAAATCATTATGGCTGAACCGATTCATATTGGACTCATTATTCAAAAGGAGTTGCGCTCCCAAGGACGAAGTGTGGCATGGTTCGCTCGGCAATTAGGCACAAGTCGTATGGCCTGTTATCGTATATTTCACAATTACAGCATTGACACACAAACTCTTTTCCGCATATCTTCTCTTTTGAACAAAGATTTTTTCTCCATATATTCCAAATCTTTATTTTCTAATCATCAAGTGTAACTTTTTTGTTGCATAAATGAAACGATTTTGTTCCACCGTAAACTATTGTAACATTGTGAATTATAATATTTTTGCGTGCTATTTTTAAATAAAATAATTTGAACTTTATTTTGTTATGAAAGAAAACAATGAAATCCAATCAAGACGCGAGTTTTTCAAGAATGCCGCAAAAAAAGTATTACCAGTTATCGGAGCGATTGCATTAACATCTATGCCATTTATTGGTAATGCTACGCATAAAAGCACAGGCTGCTATTATGGTTGCACAGGAGATTGTTCAAGTTCATGCAGCGGAGGTTGTATGGGTTGCTCTGGTTCTTGCACTGGTGGTTGTCAGTATGGTTGTGGCAACGATTGTTATGGTCGCTGTACCGGTAGTTGTACCGGCTGTTCAGGTTCATGTTCTGTGGGATGTAGTGGTTGGAATTATTAAACCTTGACAGTTTCTGTATTTCTTCTTTATTTTTCGTAACATTATGACCGATAAGGCAAAAACGATTTTAAACAAAACGTTTGAGATTAACTATTCCAATAAAAAATATCTGGAAGGCGGTGCTTCACAAGGATTGATCTTAAAAAAAGACCTAATAATCTTGATGAAGGAAATGGATCTACACTTCTTTGATTTTTTTAGTGATATAAAAATATATGAAGGGGATAGTGTTACTATTGTTTTAAATGAAAAAGGTGAAGAATATTTTAAGAAGAAAATTAAATAATTATGGGAGAGGATAAAACAAAAGATATTATCTCTCGTAGGTCTTTTTTTAAAAAAAGCCTGTACGCAATATTACCTATTTTAGGCGCTGTTGTTTTGGGTCAAACTTTGAGTGGTTGCACAAAAGAAGAAATATCTGGATGTAAGAATTCTTGTTTTGGAACATGTTCTGATACATGTAGCGGCGGTTCTACAACGTCCTCTTGTACTTGCAGTACAAATTGCAACAATACATGTAAAGATAGTTGCCTTTGGAATTGTGGAGGTTCAAGTTGTCAGGGACAATGTAAAGGATGTTATGGTGGTTGCGACGGCGGCTGTTATGGCTGTGGATCAGGATGTGCCGGATCTTGTAAGAGTGCATCACAACATTAATTACTTACAATTACGATAATCTGTTTTTATGGAATTTTTTCAACCTTCTCACTCATGGCAAGAAGGGATTGCCAAACATATTACATTCATTGTTACTAAAGATTGTCAGTTGGCTTGCAAATACTGTTATCTCGTAGGAAAAAACATCTCCGAAAGGATGAGTTTTAAAACTGCAAAGAAAGCGATAGACTATATTCTAGGACATGAAAACGAGTTTCGAGAAGAATCTGTTATTTATGATTTTATAGGAGGGGAACCTTTTTTAGAGATTGACCTTATAGATAAGATTTGCGACTATCTAAAAACGGAAATGTTTCGTTTGAACCATCATTGGTTTAACTCCTACCGTTTTAGTTTTTCCACCAATGGTATTAATTACCACGAGAAAAAAGTGCAAGATTTCATCAAAAAAAATGTCTCGCACATCAGCATTGGTATTACTATTGATGGAACAGAGAAAAAACATGACATGAATCGTGTTTATAAACTAACTGAAAGAGGGTCATATAAAGATGTCGTGAAAAACATTCCTCTTTGGTTAAAGCAATTTCCAAATGCCGCAACAAAAGTCACTGTAAGCAGTCCTGATTTGCCATATATTGTTGAAAGTGTATTACATCTTTACTCTTTAGGCATTCACGAAGTAAATATCAATGTGGTATTTGAAGATGTGTGGAATGATGGTGACGATAGCATTTTTGAAGAACAACTCATTAAACTGGCTGATATTATTATTGACCAAGATTATTATAAAGACTACGCCTGCTCTTTCTTTTCTGAAAATATTGGCAAACCAATGGATAGTGAGCGGGACAACAACAACTGGTGCGGCGCGGGCAAAATGCTTTCTGTAGATGCTGCTGGCAATTTTTATCCTTGCACAAGGTTTGCTCAATACTCTTTACGTGAAAAAAAAGCTCTTATTATTGGTCATGTTGATACGGGTATCAATAATAATTTACTACGCCCTTTTTTAACATTAGACCGTTGCACACAAAGTCCACAAATGTGTATAGAATGTGAAGTTGCAAGTGGATGTGCTTGGTGTCAAGGCGAAAACTATGATGCTGCACAAACCAACACTATTTATCAACGGGCCACAGCCATTTGTAAGATGCACAAAGCAAGAGTTCGCGCTAACAATTACTATTGGAATAAACTCTATCGCAAGTTAGAAAAAGACGGTTTACGCGACGAATTTGAAAAAAATAAACGACAAGACACTGAATCTATTTGTTAAATACAGAAGCGTTATGTTACAATATTTGGTAATTCTTTTAGATGATTCATCTGCCTCATTTTGTCATTATGACAATAAAAATGAACGCAATCTGATTTCGATAGAAAATTTAAAAGAAGGTATCATTTGGGGAATGAAGGAGAATCTGATGATTCAGTTTGTTTTCCCTGATTATCCTCTCTCAAAAGATTATATTGACACTATTGAAAGTATTGATCACAGTAAGATTATGTCGTCAAAAAATGATAATACTTCGGATGCTGATGTGAT
Organism: Bacteroidales bacterium; assembly: GCA_016285615.1. Next base: position 24,305 of record JAEERB010000006.1, on the reverse strand, counting down.
TGTCTGTCGTTCTTTGAATGATTTTTCAAAAACAGACCTCCACACGGACAAAATTTATACTTTGCAAATTACAAAATCTGATTTTAGTCAAGTTGCTGAAATTATTGCTTCAAAAAAAGCAATCTATCAACGTTTAAATATTGTACTAAAAGATGTTGACAAATATTCAGAAACCGATTTTATCCAATATAAAGAATTCCTCCAAAAACTGGCTGATTGGTACAAAGAACAACTATTGACTAACAATACATTTCAAATCAATTTATTAAGCGATAGAATTTTGTTGGATAAAATGAACAACTGTGAAGCAGGAAACGAAACGATTACATTAGCTCCCAACGGAAAATTCTATGTTTGTCCTGCCTTTTATTACGAAAATCCCGATGATTCCGTCGGCAATTTAAAGAAGGGATTGGTTATTCTTAACCCTCAATTGTACAAAATTGCATATGCGCCTATTTGCCGAATTTGTGACGCCTATCAATGTAAACGCTGTATTTGGTTGAACCGTAAAATGACACTGGAGGTCAATACTCCATCTCACGAACAATGTGTTACAGCCCATATTGAACGAAGTGTAAGTCAAGATTTGCTTAGAAAACTTCAAAAGCTTGGTATTTTTGAAGACAAATCAATAACTGAATTGGATTATTTAGATCCCTTTGAAAAAGCAACCGCCTGGAAATAAATTATTTACTAAAATATTTTTGATGATGAAAAAAAAAGTAGGAAAAGTAACCATTGAAGAAAAAAATGAGATACAAACGCTTTTTGAGCGTAAAAACGGACTGATGGAACTTGCTAAAGTTCTATCTTCAGACAATAACGAATTATACGAAAAATTAGTAAAAGATATGGGCGAGACGAACACTAAATTCCAAAATTGGTGGGACTCAATGGCAAATAAATACCAATGGATCAGCGATCCTAATGGGCATTGGGAAATTAATTTCGATAATTGTGAAATCTTTTTAGTAACTGCATAATTATGACTATACCTTTGTTATTTATTGGCACTACTGAATTGTTACTCATCGCAGGAGTTGCCTTACTTATCTTCGGTGGTAAAAAGGTTCCTGAACTAATGAAAGGCTTGGGAAAAGGTGTACAAAGTTTCAAACAAGGGATGAAAGAACCCGTGGAAGAAGAAAAAAAGGAAGAAGTGATTAATGACTCGGAAATCGAACCCAGAGAAGACAACAAATCTGAACAATAATTCCGACTCGAATCGGTTAACTTTCGGTGGTCACCTCGAGGCTTTTCGTCAAATGCTTTTTCGCATTTTTGCAATTACAGGGGTGTTTGCCGTGATGGTTTTTTGTTTCAAAGATTTTACATGGCAAATACTGCTTGCTCCAAGTCAATGGGATTTCTGCACCTATCGTTGGATTGAGAAAATCATCCAATTTATGGGCGTTCCTTTCCATTTCCAGGAATTTCATGTGAATATGATTGCCACGGATTTGTCAAGTCAATTTATGAAACATATTACAACGGCTTGTTATTTGGGTTTATTAGGGGCATCTCCGTATATTCTATTTGAGTTGTTTCACTTTATTTCTCCTGCACTTTATAAGAATGAACGAAAACATTCGGTACAAGTGGCTTTGATTATTTACCTATTATTCATCATTGGAGTATTGATGAGTTATTTTGTTCTTTTTCCTATTTCGTTCCGTTTTTTAGGCACATACAGCGTTTCAACACAAGTGGTAAGTAACATTACCCTTGATTCCTATGTTAGAACCTTTGTTTCACTCACTCTCGTTATGGGAGTGGTATTCCAACTACCTGTCGTGGCTTTTGTTTTAGGCAAAATGGGAGTAGTTCGTTATGAAGTGCTCAACACATATCGCAAACATGCCTTTATAATTATTATGCTAACAGCTGCGATTATTACCCCTCCTGACCTAATGACTCTCATTCTCGTAACCATTCCTCTTTATCTCTTATATGAGGTTAGCGTACGCATTGTTAAGCATATTCAGCCTGCTATTTAATATGTATATTCTCTAATTAAAAAATTTATTTGCTTTTCTTTTTTCCGTCGCACACCTAACGGCGTGCGGGGATTTTTTCAACATCGTTCCGTTTCTACCAAGCTTTGCAGACCCATAGGCCTGCAACCAAGCGCATAAGATACCTCAACCATCTGCATGCAAAAAAAGCAGGCCCATAGGCCTGCTTCGCTCGGTATTTGGCACGCCGTTAGGTGTGCCTCGCTCGGTAAAAAAAGCGAGCCACCTTGTTAGATGTCTCGCTTTCAGTGTCCTCGCAGGGATTCGAACCCTGGACCCATTGATTAAGAGTCAATTGCTCTACCAGCTGAGCTACGAAGACGTTTTCAGGCGGCAAAAATACAAAAATTTACCATATTTCCATCTTTGTTTCTGCCTTCTGAAGGAACTTTTTTTGTTTTTTATTGTAATAATTTAATTATCAACGTTTTATATTACGCCATTATTTTTTTCTACCACACCAATTATTTGGCTCGGCTTTTTTTATTCCGATTTGCTGAATTCTTGCGCTTTGAGGGCTATTTGGCGATCATCGGTCGTGATGAGATGCACACCGGCAGCTTCCTCTTTCACAAACCCGACTACCGTCACATTGGCCATTTTTTGCACTTTTTCGTAATCTTTTTGCGCAATGGTAAACAGCAACTCGTAATCCTCACCGCCATTCAAAGCAATCGAAGCGGCCACAATTTTCAAATCCTTCAGTGTATTAAAAGTCGTTACATCTATCGGCAACTTGTTCTCATACACATCGGCACCCTTGTGAGAGGCACGGCACAAATGCAACAGGGCGGCAGCCAGTCCGTTGTTGACCGCAATCATGCCTGTGGGCACAATACCTTCTTTACGCAAGGCTTCCACAATGTCGGTGCGTGGCTCCGGTTTCAACTGACGCTCCAACACGTACTCGTGTCCTGCAAAGTCGGGCTGCATATCAGGATTTACCTCAAACACCTTCTTCTCGCGCTCCAACAACAGCAAACCCGTATAGGCTGCAGCCAGGTCGCCCGACACACATATCAGGTCGTTCTCATTGACAGTGGTCCGCTTAACCAACTGCTTGTCAGACGCTTGCCCCATCACTTGCGTTGAAATAATCAGTCCCAACTGCGACGTGGTAATATCAAAGCCCACCAAATCAATATGATAGCGCTGACAGCAAAGATTAACGCCAGCCATAAAATCTTCAATGGCTTCTATCGAAAAACGATTTGACACCGCCAGATTCAGCACCAACTGCGACGGCAGCGCATTCATGGCGAGAATATCTGTTGCCGTTGCTGCAACCGCTTTATAACCAAGATGTTTCAGCGGGAAATAGGTCAGGTCGAAATGGATGTTTTCAATCATCAGCTTCGAAGCGGTCAACAAATGCGGCTCCGTAGGCGAAATGACGGCGGCATCATGCCCTGGCCCCAACGTCGTGGTGGCTTGTTCAATGGGAAACTTTTCGAGCAAGCGGTCAATCAGTTCCTGCTTGCCGATTTTGGCAACTTCTTGCCTCTCTTTGTTTTGTAAAAGCATGTACGACTATTTCTTTTGGGTCTTTATATCATAAAGCGAGAAGATGGAGGTGTTTTCCAACACACTCTGAATCACTTCGGCCAACAGCGGAGCGATAGAAACTACCTCAAACTTAGGCGATTTGGTCTTCAAAGGAATACTGTTGGTAACAATCACCTTGTCAAGAACTGAAGCCTCAATCTTCTCAACGGCATCGCCCGAGAGCAGCGGGTGCGTGCACATGGCCATCACCGTCTTGGCGCCCTGCTCCTTGATAACAGAAGCGGCGCGGCAGATGGTGCCACCCGTATCCATGATGTCATCCACGATGATGACATTCTTATCCTTTACATCGCCAATAATCTGTAACTTGCTGACTACATTGGCTTTCTCTCTCTGTTTGAAGCCGATAGCCAAATCGCAATCGAGAGCCTTGGCGTAAGTAACCGCTCTCTTGGAACCGCCCGTGTCAGGCGAAACAATGCACAAGTCGGGGATGTTTAAACTGCGAATATAGGGCAAAAATACCGAAGAGGCGAACAAGTGGTCCACCGGAATTTCGAAGAATCCTTGAATCTGGTCGGCGTGTAAGTCCATGGTTATCAGTCGGTCAATACCAGCCACCGTCAGCAAGTTCGACATCAACTTGGCACCGATGGAGGTGCGGGGACGGTCTTTGCGGTCCTGACGGGCATAGCCGAAATAGGGAACCACAGCAATAATCTTGTCGGCAGAAGCGCGTCTGGCGGCGTCTATCATTACCAACAGCTCGATGATATTATCTGAAGGAGCGAAAGTGGGTTGAATGATAAACACTTGCTTACCTCTGATGGTTTCATGATAATAGACCTGGATTTCGCCGTCCTTGAATTGGGCTATCTCAATGTCTAACAAAGGTTTGTTTAAAATTTTGGCAATCTCTTCTGCTAACGCGGGATGAGCTCTTCCCGTAACTATTGCGTAAGATTTTTCCATGGGCGAGTGGTTTTAAAAATTGTAAAAGATTGATATATAAACTATATGATTTTACAACTCCGACACCACAAATGTATATCATTTTTTTAGAATGACCAACAGAAAAATCAATAATATTTAGGCTAAAAAATCGTATTTTTGCGTCCCTGTTGTTAAATCAAAGATTTTTAAGGATATGAGTGAAGATATTAGAGTAAACGGCTTCAATATTCTCCCTATTGCCGTTAAAAATTTATTGATAATCAACGGGTTATTCTTTTTAGCCAAGATTGCCTTGGCCTCGCGCATCGACCTGGATGCATGGCTGGGACTGCATTACATTGGGGCACCCGATTTTCATGTCTGGCAGTTTATCACCTACATGTTCATGCACGGCAACTTCAGCCACTTGTTCTTCAACATGTTCGCCCTCTGGATGTTCGGTAGCGCCGTTGAAAATGCCTGGGGCACAAAACGCTTCTTGTTTTACTACTTTTTCACCGGTATCGGCGCCGCTTTGGTGCACTATCTGGTGATCTTCTTCGAGATTCACCCCGTGCTGACACTGTTGAACCAGTTCTTAGATAATCCCAGCATCGAATCGTACCAATATCTCGTGGAACATAACACCAACGAGCGGTTTCAAGCTATGCTGCAGCAGAATCTTCTTATCCTGCAAAACAACCCTACCACCTCCACTCTTAACGAAGTGACGATGGTGACCAGCCAAGCTAAGAGCATGTTCCTCAACTCTTTCAACATTGTTGGTGCTTCAGGAGCCGTCTTCGGATTGCTGCTGGCTTTCGGTATGCTGTTTCCCAACGCCCAAATCTACATCTACTTCCTTATCCCACTGAAAGCCAAGTGGTTTGTTGTTCTATACGGTGCTCTTGAGCTCTTCTTCGGCGTAACGGGAACACAAGATGGTATCGGCCATTTCGCCCACCTCGGCGGCATGCTGTTCGGCATCATTCTCATCCTGATTTGGCGACAACAAAGCAAAAACAAATTTTATTTCGGTCCTCGCAAGAAGAAGAAAAAATTCTACACCTCCTACAGCGAGCCGTCACAGGGAAGAGTCGTCTCTGACGAAGAATACAACTACAACAAAAAGCAGATGGAGGACAAGTTGGATGCCATTCTAGACAAAATCTCCAAGTCGGGCTACGACTCTCTCTCCAAAGAAGAAAAAGATTTCCTATTCTTCTCCAGCAAAAGGAAGAACAATGAATAAGAAAAACAAGCGACATCTCGGCCCTAAAGTCATCAAAGTCATACTGTTGGCGCTCAACCTCGTTGCTGCGCTGATGTTGCTGATGGCTTTCTTCGCTCACCTCATCCGTCCTTCCATCTCCTCGTGGATAGCCTTCTGCGGACTGGCATTCCCCTACATCCTTATCGCCAATGGTGTTTTCTGTGTGCTTTGGCTGTTTATACGCTATCCCTACGCCTTCATCTCGCTCAGCCTTATCTTACTCAATGTAAACAACATAGACAAGCATTTCCAGCTGCGCGAAGCCGCAGCGCCCATCAACTGCAGCCGGAGTGTGAAAGTGATGAGCTACAACGCCCAGCTCTTTGGCGTTTACACTTACGACGAGAAACAACGCGACGAGCAAAAAGAAAAAATCTTCGACTTCCTGCGTGCCGAAAAGCCCGACATCACCTGCTTCCAGGAATATTTCTGGGACAAAAGCGGCAAACTCAATTTTCCCACCACCGACTCCATCCTGAGCATCCTCTCGCTAAAAAACGACAACTACCACTACTATCAATATTTTCCCACCAACCTGCGGGAAGAGTATTACTACGGCCTGGCCATCTTCAGCCGCTATAAAATCATTCGCGCCGAACCTATCATTTTCCCCGACAGCTCAGCCAACAGCGCCATCTTTGTGGATATAAAGTACAAAAATGACACGATACGCGTCTATAACCTGCACCTTGCATCCATACACATGGACAATGTCGATTATTCGACTGGTAAACAGATTTTTAACAGCAAGTTCGACGATCCCTATCTCAACCAGAAAACCAAAAAAATCTTCAAGAAAATAAAAACGGCCTTCATCACTCGGCAACAGCAAAGCATTACTATTCACAAACATATCGATAGTTGCCACTACCCCATCATCATTTGCGGCGACTTCAACGATTCGCCCGCCTCATACAGCTATCACAAGATTGGACACCGCTTTAAAGACACATTCCGCGAAAGTGGTAAAGGCACGGGCTACACTTACAACGGCGATGCTTTTCCGAAATATCGTATCGATTATATCTTCCACGACAAGCAGTATAATTCCTACCTGCACACTGTGGCTAAGGATTTGAATGTTTCAGACCACTATCCTGTCTTTTGTACACTCTCCTTACAGAAAAAATGGTAGTTTAGGTGCACAGCACATACAAATCCTCGCGCTCGTTGATGCAGAGCACGGGGAAACCCTCTTTGTTGCCAATCAAGGCAAACTCCTTCGGACCGAACAGGAAGTCTATCAATGAGAAATATTTGGTCATCATGATGACCGTGAGCGAGGCCCCCACCTGTGGGGCAAACGAGAGCGAATATTTGTCCATATTGTCCACCGTAGGCTCTATCTTGTGCAGTTCATACGTTACCTCCAAGTTTTCGTATAACTTTTTGGTAAACTCCACATTTTCAATCACTCTCTTTCTTAAAAACTCGTCTCTATACGTGGTGAACAAAATGTGGACCATGGCACCGTAGTAGCGACTGAAATAACCTGCCCAAAGGGCCTTTTCTTTCGACTGCCTATCGATATTCAGCGGCAACATAACCTGCTTGAAAACATCGGCATCCGGCATCTTGTTGCCCACCACCATCACCGGAACGCGCGACGGCCGGATAAACTTGACAGCCTGACGACGGGTGAACAACGACATTCCCTTCTTCGGCGCTACGGCAATCACAAACATAATCGTATTGGTCTCTTCCGCATAAGCATACAAGTCCTTGTGTGAAAAAGTGTCAGAAAGAAGAAAATGCTTGATGTTGTTCTCGTCCAAAAACTGCTCCGTCTGCTTGTATTGGGCACTGAAAACAGGTGCCACCGGCGTCGCCTGATGACCACGGGGAGAAACATTGTGAACAATGGTCAGCGAAGAATGGAAAATGGATGCCAACACAGAGGCATAATGCACGGCCACATCGCCGTACTCACCGAAGTCGGTCAGAACAATGATGTTGGTGTTCTTTTTCTCTATTTTTTCTATATCCTCGTTTTCTTCCATCTCTATTCCAATCCTTTCACATGCGACTTCTTGGCAATGTATTGTTTCAAATAAAAAGGCTCAAAATAAGCCACATCTTCAAATTCGCCCTTGATAAATTTCTGATAAGCAATGCCTACCATATTTTCTGCCGAAATCTCAGCATCGGCAAAGAGCGCGTTGGGATGTTTTTCCAGCAAGGGACGACATTTGGGCATACCATTGCCGCAAAACACCACTTTTTTCTCCGAAAGCAAAGCTTCAAAACTGCTTTCCTCAACTACCAGCGCCTGCACGGGTTGAACCGGTTGCAACGCTGTATCCACCAGTTCGGTATAAACCTCCATACGACGGGCATCAATCATCGGACAATACAACACGTCGTCACCCAACAAGAGCTGCCGCTGGGCACCCACGGCTATGCTGTCGAGCGTGGACACCGCTATCAGAGGCCTTTGCAAAGCATAGCAAAGTCCCTTGGCTGTAGAGACCCCTATACGCAAACCCGTGTAGGATCCTGGTCCCATGCTGACACTTATTCCATCTATGGCCGTCTTGGGCAACGCCAACTCCGATATGAGCGACTCTATCAACACAATCAGATTGCGGGCGTGCGAATTGCCATCGTGGATCGACTTGCAAGCCAACAGCTCCGTATTCTTCGATAGCGACACCGAACAAATCTCTGTGGCCGTCTCGATATGCAGTAGGATAATATCTTGTTTCTCTTTGTCAGTGAGCTTCATACCAGTTTTTTCCATAGTTAATGTCTATCGTTAACGGCACATCCAACTGGATGGCTGTAGTCATTTTTTCCTTCACCAGCTGTTGCATGGTTTCCAACTCATCTTTCGGCACCTCAAACGCCAACTCGTCGTGTACTTGCAAAATCATCTTACTCTTCAAATTCTGCGCTTTCATCGCCTGCCAAATGTTGACCATGGCAATCTTTATCAGATCGGCGGCCGTGCCCTGAATGGGCGCATTGATGGCATTACGCTCGGCCGCCTTGCGCACGATGGCATTCGACGAGTTGATGTCACGGATGTAACGACGGCGCCCAAACAGCGTCTCCACATAGCCGTTCTGACGGGCAAATTCCAAAGTGCTATCCAAATATTCCGTGATTTTCGGAAAACTGTTGTAGTATTCGGTTATGAGCTGACGAGCCTCCTTCTGCGGAATCTGCAAGCGGTCGGCCAGGCCAAACGCCGAAATGCCATACAATATGCCAAAATTGACGGTCTTGGCGTGACGGCGCATGTCGGGAGTCACCTCCTCGGGCGACACTTTGTAAACCTTGGAAGCCGTCATGGTGTGAATGTCGGCGTTGTTCCGGAAAGCCTCTATCAAACTCTCATCTTTGCACACATGAGCCACAATGCGCAACTCAATCTGCGAATAGTCGGCATCCAGAATATAAGAGTCGGGCATAGAAGCTACAAACGCCTTTCTAATTTCACGACCGCGTTCTGTTCGGATAGGTATGTTCTGTAAATTGGGATTGATGGAACTCAACCTGCCCGTCGTAGTGACCGTCTGCGTGAAACTGGTGTGTATCTTGTTGGTTTTCGGATTGATAAGCTGCGGCAATGCGTCAATGTAAGTGGATTTCAACTTATATAACGACCTATATTCCAAAATGAGCGGCACAATGGGATGCTTGGACGATAATCGCTGTAAAATCTCCTCGCCCGTCTGATACTGCTTTGTTTTGGTTAGTTTGGCATTCTCTATGATGCGCAACTTTTCAAACAACACCTCCCCTAACTGCTTGGGCGATGCAATGTTGAATGTGGTACCCGCATATTCGTATATCTTCTTCTCTATCTGCTGCAACTCCTCCTTCAAATGCTCCGAACTTTGTGCCAGCACCTCCGCATCTAACTTTACGCCACTCAGTTCCATGTCGGCCAACACTTCCGACAACGGCATCTCAATAGAATTGAGCAAATGATCGGCTTTATTCTCTTTCAACTCATTGTCAATCAATGGATAAAGTTCTTTGTAAATCTCTATTCTTTCACCATAAAGGTTCACAATCTCTTCTTTGAAAAATGCCGATCCTTCGGGGATTTCTTTAAGTATTTGATAATCAAGATACGACAATGCCATTCGCTCCAGTGTATGCGTGCCGTCAGGACGAATCAGGTAATGGGCAATCTGCAAATCATAGAGCTCAGAAACTCTTTTTATCTTTAAAGAATAGAGCACTTTATGTGTCTGCTTGCATTCGTATGTGACAATCACGCGTTGGGGTTCGCCAAACAAGGATGTCAAGATGGTCTTGTAATCGTCACTTCCAGGCTCTAAAAAGTGGTAATAGACAGGCTTCCCTTCCGTTGAGAAAACAAAGCCCACCACTTTGCCGTTATACAACATCCAATCAAACCATACAAGGTGATCTTTTTCGCCGATTTCCGTCGATTTAAACTCTTCTAATGAGTTTATCTGTTGAAATTGATGTTGGGTGTTTTTAAATGATTTTTGTGGCTCTAAAACGGAATTTTGTGCTTCGTCGGCCGGCTGGTTGAACAGGTCTTCGGCCGGTGACTCTGTTGCACTGTTTTTGATGATTTCACTGCTCGAAAATACGCGCTGGCCCAAACTCCTGAATTCCAGTTCGCCAAATAGCTCTTTCAACTTGTCCACATTGGGCCCGCGATAGAGCATAGCGTCGTAGTCATAATCCAACGGAACATCCAAAATTATGGTTGCTAACGACTTGGACATCAGCGCCTGATCTTTGTTTTGGAGCAAGTCGTTTTTCAGCTTTTCAGGTGTTACTTCATCAATGTGCTTGTAAATATTTTCAATGGAGCCAAATTGTCCTATCAGTTTTTTCGACTTAACTTCGCCCACATTAGGCACACCAGGAATGTTATCCGAGGCATCGCCCCACAATCCCAATATGTCGATGAGCTGCTCCGGATTCTGTAAGCCGTATTTTTCACAAACTTCCTTTACACCGACTATCTCCGCTTTCTGTCCAAATTTTCCAGGCTTGTAAATAAAAATATTATCCGATACCAACTGACCGTAGTCTTTGTCGGAAGTCATCATATATACCTTGAAATCATTTAGTTCGGCATGTTTAGCCACGGTACCTATGATGTCATCAGCCTCATAGCCGTCTTTCAACAGTATGGGAATGTTGAATGCCTCTATAATCTGTTTAATGTAAGGTATAGATATGAGAATATCTTCGGGGGTTGACTCACGATTGCTCTTATACTCTTCATAATCGGCATGTCGCAAGGTGGGTGATCCTGTGTCAAAAGATACGGCAATATGGGTGGGTTTTTCGTTTTTGAGTATATCTACCAAAATGTTGGTAAAACCTAATATGGCTGAAGTGTTCAATCCTTTAGAAGAAATTCTGGGTGACCTTATCATGGCATAATAAGCTCTGTATATCAATGCCATAGCATCCAAAAGAAATAGTTTTTTCTCAGTCATCTTTTTTAGTTTTACATTTTTTTGGCCGAATTTCTAATCAAGTCAAAAGTAATATATCCTACCAATAATCCCCATAATATGATTAATGCCAAATTATTCTTGAGTATATTGTCGCTGAATTGGCCCGATTTATACCAATATACAACGCTCAACGCCACGCCTGCTACCATACCAATGATATGATAGATCGTAAAGTTCTTTTTCAAAAATGACTTGAAATCACTCATATTGTTGAGCTTTATAATATTGATATTCAATATATTTGTTTTTAATATTGATAATAACCTGCTGCGGTGTCCATCTGATTAAATCATAATAACTGAAACGGCAGAATACCATAAATTCCATCAATTCATCTCCTTCCAAACCCGTTATCTGATGAACTAATTCTCTGTTGTACTTCATCTGCAGCTGGTCTATCTCATCCTGATTTTCAACCAATTCATTATACAATCTCTGCATTTTAGCCTTGCGACTGAACATATTGTATAACATCGTGATAGGATGTTCCAAAGGAGTATTTCTCAAAACATTCGGACCAGAATGAGCCAGTTCTGCATTCAGCTTATCCTCTTTCGACAATTCAATTCCTTCAATCTTTCTATAGGCATCCGGCAGTTTAACTCCTATCAAATCTCTTTTAAATCCTTCATAACTTGGATTCAAAGCATAAACCTTCACTTCTTTTAATATAACTGCCTTATAATAAAGAAAATAGTCTTCATTCTTTTTGTTATACTGCTGAGTGTTCAAAGGCACAATCAACTGACGGTAAATCGACTTTGATATGATCAACGTGTCGTTTACTCTGGCCACAATCGAAAATTTACCATCTTTATCGGTAAATACATACTTGCCTGTTTTGGTGTTGTAAACATGTGCACCTGCTACTGGCATATAGGTCACACCATCATAAACCTTGGCACTGTAATTTTGAGACATTCCTCCCAAAATTGCCATCAAAAAAATGATAAGTAGCCAAAGTTTTTTCATAGGTGCAAAATTATAATATCATTTTATTTTTAAAAGTAAAATTTATAGATGATATTTAATGTCCTTGTTGATATGTTGAAAATATTTTTCTCTAAAATTTGGATTATAAATATCCTCACTTTTTCAACATCTAATTAACATCACTTTTTTAGTTATTCTCTTGTTTTATAATGATTTTTATTGGTTCTAAATTTTATGCTAAAAAGTTATTTGTTGATATTTTTATCTTAAAATTGTTCTGTTTTTTGTTCATTTTTCATGTTTAAAATCCGATTTTTTGATTGAAAATTTTTGAAAAAAAAGTCGCTTTTTCCTGTATTGTTTATAACCTTCAAAATATCAAATTTTATACACAGCTTATTCACAATTTATGTTTGTAATTTTATAATAGTGCTTTGTTTTTTGAGTATCAACTTTATAACGGTTGTCTGAGCGGTATCCTACAATCCAAATTATATTTTTTTGTGAACACATGATTTTTATTTTGCTTTTTTTATAGTTGTCGATTTTTTGGTTGTTGAAAAAATCACTTACTTTCATTTTTCCTTCCATGCCAAATGGATAGAAGTAATCTCCTTTCTGCCAGTTTCTTACAGTGATTGGAAATTTAATTTTGTCGGCATCAAAGTAAGCAGTATTAGCATTAACGGAAAAATGGTCATGTTGTTTTATAGAGATAAGCTCTATTTGAAAATTATCTTCAGCCAGTTCCTCTATTGAGTTATATGTTTTTGAAAAAGTATTTTCATTTTCCAAAAGTGCGATGATCAGTTTGTCTCTTTCTTTAAAAACAATGTGAGTTTGTGAATAGAACTTCTTTCCAGATTGATGCGTTAGTGTTTCAATCATATCTTGAATATCACTTTCAGAAAAACTGTGGGGAAAAAGCAGTTCATATAATATCAAATCTTTAAATGGATCTTTATCCAAATCTTTGATATTTATGTATTTATAATCTTTTTCCTGATGTAAGTATTTTTCTATTTTTTGATGGATACTGCTTTGATAAAATTGATACTGCTTTTTCCAAATGTGTGTGTTATTATTCAGTGTTTGAATAATTTGCGGATTGATTTCTTTCAATTGCGGCAAAATCAGATTTCTAATTTTGTTGCGCTGGTATTTGTTTTCTTTATTGGTGTAGTCTTCGCAATATTTTAGATTGTGTTCTTTCGCATAATTGGAAATTTCATCGGCTGTAAATGATAGCAAAGGTCTGATAATTTTGCCGTTCTGGGCAGGAATACCTATGATTCCTTTTAATCCTGTGCCGCGAATCATATTGAGTAAAACCGTCTCGGCATTGTCGTTGGCATGGTGGGCAGTGACAATAAAATCGTAGTTTTCCCCTATTTTATAAAACCAATCGTATCTCAATTTTCGGGCCACCATCTCAATTGATTCGCCAGAATTTTTCTGGATCCTGATAGTGTCAAAATCGGTTGTAAAACACTTAACATTATATTTTTGAGCCAATTGGATAACAAAATTCTTGTCGCGAATGGAATCCTCCCCTCTCAAATTGAAGTTGCAATGGGCTATGTCGAATGAGAGTCCGGCTTCGAAAAAGAGATGCGCCATCACACACGAGTCCTTTCCCCCACTGACTGCCAGCAGGAATTTTTTATCCTCGTATGGATAAGTCAACTCTCTTAAATATTGAATAAATCGGGCTTTCATCTTGGCAGCAAAGATACGAATTATAATCGTGCTTGGGAAGTGAGTGTCCGCAGAGATTATCCTTTTTTATCAACCTTTCAATAACTTTTCATACTTTTGTTTGTTGAAAAAGTGTGTTATGAAAAAGCAAACCCTCTCTCTATTTTTGTTGATAATTTTTAGCATCAACTTTGTATTTGCCCAAACTAGCTCAGATTCAGTGGTTTTGAATCTTTCTACGTGGAATATCGACACGCTGACACCACATTTGGTGTTGAAAAGATTGTCGATACAGAATAAATCGTTGTTTAATTCCAACCAAAACATCTCCATTTTGGAAATAGACACTGCTCAAAGCAGCTTGAGAATGGAGTTCATATATTCGGATACGCTCACACGCACATCTTCTTTTTGTAAGAAGAACAAGGCGTTTGCGGCCATCAACGGCACCTTTTTCTTTATGAAGAGTGGTAAGTCAACAGATTATATTCGCATTCACGGTCGCAAAATTGCCGACAATGTCCCAAAGGAGGGCAAGCGCAAATCATACAAGAATGGTTTATTGGCACTGTTCGACAAGTCGCCGCAATTGTCGATTATTCTCCCCGATACCAATCTCTTTTTCGAAGATTCTTTGGCTCAGGAATCGGTGCTGACCGCCGGCCCGATGTTGCTGTTTGCCGATAGTATATTGCCTTACATTCAAAACTCGTTTTCATTGTCACGCCACCCGCGCACAGGCGTGGGTATCACCCATGATAATAAGATTTTATGGGTGGTTGTGGATGGCCATAGTTCGCATGCCGCCGGCATGTCGCTGAAAGAGTTTGCTTACACAATGAAATACCTGGATGTGGCCACGCTGCTCAATTTGGATGGCGGTGGCTCCTCCACTTTGTACATCAACGATGGAAAGCACGGAATGATAAACTTCCCGTCGGATAACGGGAAGTTCGATCATTATGGCGAGCGCCGTGTAGCGAGCGCCGTATTGCTGTTCTTGGAGTAATTACTCAACCACTTTTCTGCTCTCTGCTTGCAGCACCTCTTTGGTAACAGCGTCGTAAATGTAAGTTACGATAGTGCAGTTCTGGTAGTTGATATCTTGTTTCAGTGTGTTGAAATCAAGTTTGTATGATTTTGTGTAGGCGGAATCCTTTTCAACGATACCGTTTTCATTCAAATAAGCGCCATAAGTGCCGTTCAGGCTGGCTCTCAAGGCATGATGATGAACATAGTCGGGAATGGTAACGTTATTGTCCAATTGCGGCGAAACGATGCCGTCTTCAATCATCACAACGCAGAGCATAATAGGATTCTCATATTCGGAGAAAATGGTGGTTTTGGTATGTGCCACCATAGTTCTTTTCGTTTCGTCATATTGGTTTATAATCTGAATGCCAGCTACAATTTGGCTTTTATCTACAGCGTTTATCTGTCCGTCCCAATCGCGATAGAAAGAGATCCAGGAGGTTCCCTTCTTCACACGGTTAACCATAGCGCAAGGCACCGAGTTGACACCAAAATCGCTGTATAATTGGTCGCCAGTTTCTGTGCGGAAGTCGTAAGTATAAGGCTCCTCGCGAGGAGCTGCGAGACCGCCGGCATGAATGGTAATAGGAACCAGCAAGTCGCCATATTGGTCAATCAGACCTTCCAGTACGCGGTGGCCTTTTTCGGGACAGTTAGTGCAATAGTGTCCGGTAAATTCTTCAAATAAGACTTTTCTAATGACAGAATCCTTATTCAAATCAGGAAAATCCACCTCTGTTTTCTCTTCATTGTTAGGCTCCAAACGAGGACCTTCAATAATATCGCAAGAAGCAAATAAAAAGACCAATATGCTGAATATTCCCAATACCTTTTTCATATCTTTATATCTTAATATATTCATAATCATAATATTAGAACGATGTGGTAACCGAAAGGCCTAAACCGTAAGAGGCGGGCACGGTACGGCAAACGCCGCCCACACAGAGGATGCCTTCACGGGTTTTTCCGTACGACAACGCGATTCTTGTAGTTTTAATCGCAAAAGCAGCGGAAATATTGTAGTAATGAATACGGCGCGATTTGTCAGCATTGCCGTAGTTCCATTGGTCGCCAATGGAGATGAACCAGTGCGGATTGATGGAGTATTCGAGCATGGCATAAACCCAGCTGCCAAGATCGTCTTTCGAGTAGAGGTGCTGTGCTTCGAGTCGCAGCGCGTGCTTGCTGTTGATCTTGCAGGTGAGGTCGACAGCCACATTGTGACCGTGGAACATGCCGCCATGTCCTTGCAATACTTCCATATTGTAAATCAGCCAGTTATAAGCCACAATCAATTTCCAGCGCTTGTCAAACTTTCGACTTATTTCCACACCTAAATCCTGATACAGCAACTCTTTACCCCACTTAAAGAAGTTGGAGGTGTAGCCGTCGGTGCCGCTTTGCGAGCCTGTGATAGAGTCGATGGGCAGCATGGTTTTGTCGATGGTATGGTAGCGGGCGTAGTTCAGGGTGATGTCGGTGCCATACTTGCCGCCAATCTTGGTCTTTTTGGGTATCTGATAGTTGATCTGGCACTGGGCTCCCACTTGGCCGTTGGGCTGACTGGCATAGCTATAGTTGCTAATCAACTGGTAGGAGTACTGTCGGTTGATGGCCGGTATATAGTTGATATTGAGTAATGCCAGGTTGGCTGGTGTTCCTCTCTGCGAGCGGAAGTCCATATTGTCGGCGCGGATGAAGGAGGTGGAAATGCCGAAGCCTTTCATCGAATAGGTGAGCGATGCAAATAGAGCGTCGCCAGGCTTGTAGATATACTCGTTGGTGGCGTTGGGGTCGTTTATTTTGCGGGCATATTCGCCTTCAAAACGCAGTCCCTTCCATCCGAAATTGAGTCGTGCACCCCAGGTGGCCACGTTCTGTGGCAGGATGAAGGTGGGGTCCTCGTCTTTCTCATATTTGCTCACGAAGCTGGCACCCAAAGAGGTACTGAAGCCTTTTTCCGACATCTGCGGAATTAACTCTGTCAGAGATATTTCGCCGTCAATGCCGCGCACATGGTCTTTACGTTTCAGATATTCGAAATCGAAATTCTTGCGTTGGATGCCCCACACGCCTTTCAGGGTGATACCTTTGTAGGGGGTCACTTTCACGCGGGCGCCCAAGATGCTGTTGTCGATGCCGAGATACTTGTCTTCGTAGGTTCTCAAGGTCAGTCCGGAGCCGAATTGTTCATAGAAAGTACCGGCAGTCACCTGGATAAAGTCGTTTTTATAGTCGGCAAAATAGTGGGTGATGCCATGGCCTTTATAGCCTATATCTTCAAAGTCGATCAGCGGGTAAAGGTAAAACTCGTACCTCATGCCGGCCGTGAAACCACCATTGGTATATTGAAGGTACATGTACGAGTTGGCTCTCACTTTTGAGTCCACCTTGTCGGCCCCGATCAGTGAGTCGGGGATATAGAACATGCCATTCAGCATAAAATCTCCGCTGATGGTTCCTTTCCCTACGGGGATTTGGGCCTTGAGCGGAGATGAGAAGCTGATGAAAGCAAGAATAAAGACGAATGTTTTAAGCGAACGGAATAAAAATCTCATCATTCAGGTTTATTTTTGATTCACTAATCCTTTTACAATTTCATAAACTTCCTCTTCTGAACCGGGGGCGTAGGAGGTGTGTTTCCAAACAATCTCTCTGTTGCCGTTCAGGATGCAGAGGAAGGGCACGTCCACTACGTTCATGGCGCGCTTGAAGTCGGAGTTGATATCCAACAGAACTTCGTATTCCCAGTTCTTTCCATTGACGAAAGGCTCAACGCGAGCGGCGGTCTTCACGTCGTCAATCGAGATGGCATAGAGTTTTACGCCGGTCTCTTCCACCCACTCGTCGTACACGTCGGCAATGGCCAACAATTCGGCGATACAGGGTTTGCACCAGGTAGCCCACAAGCTGATGATGATGGGCTTGCCGTCGTTGTCGATATTGATGGTGTTGAAGGATTGTCCGTCCAAAGCTTTGATATCCACTGAAGGAATGGTGGCCAATTTCTTCTCTTTGGTTTCTTCTTGACCGAAAGAAAGAAGCGTGCAAGAAATCAGGAGGATGAAGAGAGCTAATTTTTTCATGATGTTTGTTTTTATTTGTTCGCAAAAATAATAAAAATCCGTTTTAAAGCGCAAGGTTTTGATGATTATCTATTTTGAATGATTTGTCATGCTAATTTTTGTATTTTTGTCGTTCGTTTTGAGACTGTCGTTATGATTACTTTCAATTTCCAATATCAATTTCGTTTTGTCAAGCGTACACTATATAGACTTTGGATAGGCAAGATGGTTCAATCCAAAAACAAAAAAATAGGCGATGTGAACTATATTTTTTGTGATGATGCGTACTTGTTGGAGATCAACCAGCAATATTTGCAACACGACACCTATACCGACATTATCACGTTTGACTATTGCGAAGGGGATGTTTTGAACGGCGATATTTTCATCAGCGTGGAACGGGTCCGCGAAAATGCGCAGCAATATTCGGTCACTTTCCAAGAGGAGTTGGTCCGCGTGATGGCGCACGGCATTTTGCATTTATGTGGCTATAAAGATAAGAAAAAAGCGGAAGCCGAAGAGATGAGGAAACAGGAAAAATGGGCTATTGAATTGTACGAAAAAATGGCAGTTGATAATTGTAAAAAATAGATTTATTGATAATTAGCTTATATATTCCACGTGGAATATCTGAAGTTTTTAGAGGTTGATATATGGAATTATCGTATGACATAGTGGTAGTTGGCGCAGGACATGCGGGTTGTGAGGCAGCGGTGGCGGCAGCCAAAATGGGCTCCAAAACACTGCTCATCTCCATGAACCTTTCTCTGGTGGCACAGATGTCGTGCAACCCTGCCATGGGTGGTATCGCCAAAGGGCAGATTGTGCGAGAGATTGATGCTCTGGGTGGCATGTCGGGCGTTGTTACCGACCATACGATGATACAGTTCCGTATGTTGAATCGTTCCAAGGGTCCCGCCATGTGGAGTCCGAGGGCACAGTGCGACAAGATGCAGTTCTCGCTTTTTTGGCGCTCCGTACTCGAAAACCAGCCCAATTTGCATCTTCGCCAGGATACCGTAACCGACATTGTGATGGAGAACGGTGCGGCTGTGGGTGTGGTTACCTTGCAAGGATTGACCGTCAGAGCCTCCAAGATAATTTTGACCAACGGCACCTTTTTAAACGGCAGAATCCATATAGGCAAATTGAATTTTTCGGGTGGCCGCATGGGCGAAGCCTCGTCGTTGAATTTGTCGGATAAATTGAAAGAGGCTGGCATCACAGTGCGCAAATTGAAAACTGGAACGCCGGTGCGCATAGATGGTCGCTCGGTGGATTTTTCAAAGATGGAAGAACAAAAAGGCGATGATCAGCCTGGCTGTTTTTCGTTTACCCCCACCCCGCCTCTGCGAGATCAACGCAGTTGCTGGATAACCTATACCAATACAGTGGTGCACGAAATATTGCGCACAGGCTTCGGCGATTCGCCTATGTTTCAGGGTCGAATTAAGGGAGTTGGGCCGCGCTATTGCCCCTCTATAGAGGATAAAATTGAGCGTTTTTCCGAGCGCGACAGGCACCAGTTGTTTTTGGAACCAGAAGGCAGAAATACGTACGAATGCTACCTTAACGGCTTTTCATCATCTTTGCCAGAGGATGTTCAAATTGAGGCATTGCACCATATTCCCGGCTTGGAAAAAGCGGTGGTTTTGCGCCCAGGTTATGCCATTGAGTACGACTTTTTCGATCCTACACAGTTACATTTTACTCTCGAATCGAAAGTGATTCCCAACCTCTATTTGGCTGGTCAGGTTAATGGAACAACAGGTTACGAAGAGGCCGCTTGCCAAGGTTTGATGGCAGCTATCAACGCTCACCGTTCTTTGCATAACGAAGAGCCGTTCATCTTGACCCGCTCGCAGGCTTATATTGGCGTACTTATTGATGATTTGGTAACCAAAGGCGTCGAGGATCCCTATCGAATGTTCACATCACGCGCCGAGTATAGAATTTTGTTACGCCAGGATAATGCCGATGAGCGACTTTCACCATTAGGACATCAGTTGGGATTGGTGGCCGACGAGCAAATGCGTACGCTGGATAAGAAATATTCGCAGCGTGCTGTCATTATGGACTTTATCCGAACACATAATGCCGTTCCTGCCGAAGTGAATCCGTTGCTGACAGAGCTGGATACACCGCAACTTTCACAACCTGTTAAGTATGAAACGCTGCTCCTTCGCCCGCAAGTCAACCTTCAGCAATTGATACAATCCTCCCCCGCCCTACAGCAATTTCTAAGCGAGGTATCGGCTACCGATGAAGAGTTGGAGATTAGTGAGATTGCACTTAAGTATGCCAGCTATATCAAAAAAGAGGAAGAACAAGCACACCGCATGGTCAACTTGGAGAACATCAAACTGCCCCCTCAAATCGATTATTACTCTTTGGTGTCACTCTCGATGGAGGCACGTGAAAAATTGACACGGGTGAAGCCGGCCAACCTCGGACAAGCTTCCCGAATTAGTGGCGTGAGTCCTTCCGACATCGCTGCACTGATGATTTATTTGCGACAATCGGTATAAATAACTGAGTAACAGTTGTTTAAATATTGAAATCAAAAATAAGACATCAAAAAAAATTTTTCAAGACGCAAGATTTAAAAAACAAAAAACAGGCTAAAAAAGCCTGTTTTGAAAAACCATGCTGATTTTTAAATGGTTAGTAGCCTCGCTGGGAATCGAACCCAAATTTAAAGTTTAGGAAACTTTCGTTCTATCCATTGAACTACAAGGCCCAAAATTTTGAAAGGCAAAAATACGAAATTGCGGCGCATTTTCCACCATAAAATTCCCCTTTTTAACAAGTCTCATCTATTTGAATAATTTCGTGTATATTTGCAGTTCAAAATTAACGACATGGAAACACATCTTGATGATTTATCAAAATTGTTAATCTCGAAGGGTGAGTTGAAGCAGCAGATTTTCCACACCACCTTAGACACGATGCAGATGTTTAAGGAAGCTGCCAAGGAGTTCGAGGAAGAGTTTAACGAGAAATATGGCGAGACTCACGAGAAGATCAATGTGCATTTCACTCAGAAAAGCCAGTATGAGTTCCAGCTGAAGTTTGCTGGTGACGTGCTTATCTTTCTGATGCACACCAATATATTTGAGTTTTCACGCGACCACGAAGTGATGCGTACTTCCTATATCAAAGAAGATAAGGAACGCTCGTATTGCGGTATGATTATGATTTTCAACTTCTTAGCCGACTCTTTCAAGTACACCCGCGTAAACGACATCGGCTATTTAATAGGTAGAATCTTGATTAACAAGGATTTACATTATTATATAGATGGCAAAAGAGAACTTTCACAGGTGTTGAATAACTTTAGTACCAACGAGTTGACGAAAGAATCGGTGAAAGAAATCCTTTACTCGGCAATCCAATATACCATCAATTTCGACCTTTTGGTTCCAGAATACACGCAAGTGAAGGAGTTGACGGTCAACGATATGATGCAAATTGAGGATCAAGTAATGACCATTAAGACTGGTAAACGCCTGGGATTCAGGTTTGAACCAGACCGGCAGGCCAAGGAATAAAAAATTTGGGACAAACTATTTGTCATGTCGGATTTTTTATTATTTTTGCAGCCGTAAAATTGAGAGCCGCATTCGTCTAGTTGGCCTAGGACGCAAGGTTTTCATCCTTGAAATCGGGGGTTCGAATCCCCCATGCGGTACTTCCGAACCTTTATTATCATTGATAGTAAAGGTTTTTTTATTGACCGAAGAATGCATTGTAAATGAGCGGTATATATATTCATTTTCCTTTTTGCAAGTCGAAATGCATCTATTGCAATTTCTACTCCGTAGCCGCTCTGCAGCACAAAGAGGCGTACCTTTCTGCTCTTTTGAAAGAGGTGGAGATGACGACAGGTTATCTTCCTGATAAGCATGTTGTCACAGTCTATTTCGGCGGTGGAACACCTTCACTATTAGATGTTTCAGAGGTTGAAACGATCTTGAATGCGCTTTCGCGCCACTATGATTTTTCAGCCGACGCGGAGATTACCCTTGAGGCTAATCCGGAGCAGTTAAAAAAGCAGTATGTTAAAGACCTTAAAGCTTTAGGTATTAATAGGCTAAGCGTTGGTGTTCAGTCGTTTTCAGACGATATTCTCCAACTCTTGAAACGTCGTCATACCGCCGTGGATGCCGAACAGGCTTTGCATACTGTTTTTGAGGCCGGCTTCGATAATGTTTCCATCGATTTGATTTACGGTATCCCCTATCGCAGTGATAATCAGTGGAATGATGAGCTTTCCAAAGCATTTTCTTTTCCTATTACCCATTTGTCTGCTTACTCGCTGACGGTGGAGCCCTCTACCCTTTTAGATCGGAAAATCAAGAACAAACAATTCTTGCCTATCGATGAGCGCAAGGAAGAAGACAATTATAAACAACTGATTGACAGAGCTAAATTGTCAGGATTTGAGCATTACGAGATTTCCAATTTTGCCAAAAATGGATGCTTTTCGCGGCACAACTTTGCTTATTGGGAAGGTGTCCCCTACTTAGGGCTCGGTCCGTCGGCTCACTCGTTTGATG
Source organism: Bacteroidales bacterium (assembly GCA_016285615.1). The sequence continues at coordinate 1,829 of JAEERB010000006.1, read as the reverse complement.
GGCAGTCACGACAGTGGAATCCAGCTGATATTCAGCAATATGTGAAGAATATTGCGACGGGTTGTCGTGAAGAGGAGAAAGAGGAGTTAACCGCCGAAATGCGTTTCAATGAGTATGTTATGCTGATGTTGAGAACCTATAAAGGTATTGATATAGAGCACATTAAAATTCAATTTGGAGTTCAATATGCCGATCAGGTGTTACAACATTTTAAACAAATGCCTGCAGTATTTTATAATCATCCAGAGGCTAATCGTTATGTATTGACGGCTGAGGGCATGCGATTTGCCGATAAGATTGCGGTGGATTTGTTGGCTTAGAACTTGAAGAAGTGGCGTTGTGCGCTGCGACAGCCCGTTTTTAAGAAGGAGACATATTCCAAGAAAACATCCGTTGCGGAGGCTGGTTTTTCAAGTCCAAAGAGATGACATAATTCTGCAATTTGTTCAAAATTAGTCATTTTCACTTCACAACACTTTTCTTTTTTCAGGGTAAAGGCCACTCTGGTACTGTCGGTATAGCTGCCGTTCTCTTCACTGGGTAGGGTGGCTGGTAAAATTAGGTCGGCCACTTCTGCAGTTTCGTTGAGTTCGTCGGTCTGAAGAACGACGAAGGGATTTTCTAACGCTTTCTTTATCAGTTGTTTGTTGCTAAAAGTGGCCAATGGATTTTCCTGAAAAATAAGGCAGGTTTTAAAATGGCCATCGAGCAGTTGTTGTTGCACATCCACGGGTTGGTGGGCGGGCTCGCAACCATATAATTGTGTGGCAATCTGTAAATTATCTTCATCAAAAGCATCGCCGCCCACATTCAGATGCGGGAAGATGCCCATATCGAACAAACCCTGCGAGTTGATATTCTGTTTAATGCCCAGTAAACCAGAGGATTGTTGCGCCTGAATGCCCGTCAGCAAAGCCAGATTGTTCAGTTCCTTGATGGTTTCTACAGAAGTGGTGGGCTCGAAATAGATGATGACAGGGCAGGGGGCTTTGAGGAAGTTCTGTACAAAATTTTTTAACTTTTCTTCTTCTATATGAGCCTGTTGCATTACGGCCGAGAGGTCGTAGGGCAGGAGAGAAGAGAGGTACGGCTCCAGGTTTTTGGCCAGTCGCTCAACGAAGATGCCGCGCATAAGTTGGTGGCGGACAATATAGAGATTGACGGCTTTAAAAAAGGCGCAAAAATCTTGTGTATCAGTTTGTTCTGATAAATATACGGTATCAATGCCATTCTCTGTCAGCAGTCGGTTGATAAGTTGCAATTGCGGGTGAGTGGTGTTGCGCTCGAAGCCGAGGCAGAAGCTATGGGTGGTGCCTGCCAGTTCGGCCAGTGGCACAATATCGTTCTTGTCGAAGCAGAAAGCGCCAGGTCTCTCCAAATATTCGAACGAAGCCAAAGCGTTGGTTTTAATGCCGATACGCGTCCATTTTTGGATCAGGTAAAGTTCCTCATTCGACAATTTTCCACCCGCAAAAACGGCCGTCTCTTCGGGTTGGTGTTGTTGGATGTGGGAGCGAATTTGTTGGAAGGCCTCGTCAAAAGTTATTGGAACTAACTGACCATCAGTCTTTTGAAGTGGAGTAAGAATTCTCATGCCTACGCCTTATTTTTGAGTTAGTTCGTGGAATAAGTTCTCCAGACTTGCGCTGTCGCGAGGCAGTTTGTCGATGGTGGTGTCGGCCACAATGTTGCCATGGTTGATAATGATGACACGGTCGCACACGGCCTCCACCTCTTGCATGATATGGGTGGAGAGGAGGACGGTTTTGTTTTTGCCGTATTGCTTAATCAGGTTGCGGATTTCCACTAACTGGTTGGGATACAGTCCT
>JAEERB010000090.1 GCA_016285615.1 Bacteroidales bacterium | reverse complement strand
TTTTTTTATTCTTTCACTACTTTGACCGTATGTACTTTTTGTGGCGACGAGAGCCTTAACAGATAGGCGCCAGCACTGTACTGCGCCATCGACATTTCGTTACTTCCTGTTTGCAAATTCTTTTTAGACAATAATTTACCAGAAAAATCCATCAACTCGGCTTGCATCGCTTCTGGCAACACAATTTCCAAGCGGTCCTCTACAGGATTGGGAAACACATTAATTTGGCCCGTTTCCCTGTCGAAGACCGAAAGCGCAGCATTGCCCACACCCAAAGTATATTCGCCAGGCATAAGCCACTGCGTAGACAGATAACCGACATAGCTCGAGCTGGAACGAGTAAACGGGATGATACGCCAATCGTCAGAAGGGCCACGACGATAAAGCAATACCAGCTGGTTTTTATTAAATCCTTGCATCAACTCGTATTCTGGCTGACTGGGCAAAATGAAAGCAAAATGGAACTTGAGTTGTCCCTTGAAGCCAGTGCCAGGCACATATTCCACACGCCAATAATGTTGATTTGAAATGCGATAGATATCATTATCCACCCTTTTAATGGTATCGGGTGCCACCAAATGATTCTCAACACGCAACCGTAAAGTATCGTCGGCGGCGGCTTCCGTAATTTGAACTTGAAAGTCGGCAAGCGAATAGCTATAATTGCCTGTAGCCGTAATCGTGAAGTTATTGTCAATCACAGCGTCGGCCATCTTATTATGATAATCCACCACACCGTAAACAGGATTAAACGGCAGCGACAAATGCAATACCGTACGCGAGCCCGACACCACACAACCCTCTACAGTGTAAGGGGCCTTTCCATTTGCGAAAAAGGTGATATCAACCTTCTGTTGCTGCGCCAACTGCTCGGCATGGCACAACTGCTGACGCACATACACCCGGTAATTGCGTGCCATCTTGTCGTAGCGAATTGAGTCTATAGAAAAATGCAGAAAGCCGGGCTGGTTAATCCATCCTTCGTAGAAATCCTGCAAGGAAACATCCGTAACTACATCCGTAACTTCTTCTAAATGAGATATTAATTGTTCAGAAGTGACATTGCCAAAAGCATAGCGGTCGAACAGCGAACGCAAGCCCGCAAAGAAGAGAGAATCGCCCAAGAGGTTGCGCAGCGTATAGACCACAATGGCTCCCTTATCGTAGCTGGTCTTGCCATACGTACACGTCTGAGGCACTTGATTCAGTGCAAAATAGTCGCCGTCGCTCTTCTCTAGATTCAGCAACACATCATGATGCAAAGCCTGGAAAGCCGACTCGTAAGCCTCTTTGCCCTTCAGACATTCTACCGTCAACAGATCGCCGCAGAAAGCGGCAAACCCTTCGTTTATCCACATCTCTTCGGCTTTCTGGCAAGTGATCAGATTGCCAAACCAAGCATGCGACAACTCATGCGACCAGAGCGACTGTGCCGCATCCGTTCCGTCCACAGTCCGCACAGGATAGGCAATACTAGTGGCGTGCTCCATGGCGCCGTAGTCAAAATCCACCGTCACATAACCCACTCTCTGCCAGCGATAGGGACCGAATAATCGCTCGTAGGCGTGAATCATCTTTTTGAGATTGGCAAACGAGCCATCCCTTTTCGCAGTGACCGAAGGGTGAGTATAGATTTCGATAGGGATAATGCGCTCCAACCCCTGGATGGTATCGCGCCACACATCGTAGGGACCCACGGCCACCGAAGCCAGATACGTAGGAATCGGGTCGGTAAGCTGCCACGTCCAGACCACCGACCGGTCGGCCAGTTCCGTCGAATCGGTGAGCATACCGCCACATACCGCCCGCTTGCCGTGGGGCGCACGCACATGGAAAGTATAGGTCGACTTATCGGTAAACACATCCAGACAGGGGAACCACACGCGACCGAAGTTGTGGGGAATGTCTTTCATGCCCACGCCCATATTGTAGGCATACTCGCCTGCAAAGTAGAAGCCGCCCCATTGGCTGTCTTGCGCCGGCTGGCCATGATAGGCGACACGCACCAGCAGGGTATCGCCCGCATGGCAGTCGCTACGGAGCACTACCCGAAGTCGCTCGCCCTGACGGACAAACGCCGCCGGCTGTCCGTCAACCCACACCGAATCGACAGCCAAGGCCCGCAAATCCAAATCCACATACGGCAAAGCCGATTTTTTAGCCACCACCTGCAATTCAGCCAATCCTTCAATAGTTTGATTGGCAAAGTCCATAATAGATAGTTGCAGGTCGTAATGAGCCACATGTATCGAGTCGGTGCGCTGCGCCCACGAGAAAGAAACACAGAGCAACAGCAAACAAGTCAGTATCTTTTTCATAAGTGTCATCGTAACAATTCCAGCCAACAAAATTACACTATTTTACGCACCTTTTCTGAAAAAATCGCTACCTTTGCATATCAAAATGGTCATTATGCGTCGCACCTTCCACATACCGCTTTCCATTGTCGAACTGGAACCCGACAACTACCACCTCATCTGTCGCGGTCGCATAAACGGCCATCCGCTCCGACTCATCATCGACACGGGCGCCTCTCACAGCTGCTTCGACACGCACTTCATCACCTCCATCCAACAAGATGCCGAGATGACCGAAAATGACGGCCTCAGTGTCAGCATCGGCAGCGACGACTTCGCCAGCCATATCACCATTCTCAAGCAATTCAAACTTGGTCAATTCGAACTTACAGACTATCAAGTGGTTCTACTCGACCTGATTCATGTCAACCAAGCCTACATTACGCTAAAACTGCCCACTATCCAAGGCATTATCGGCAGCGACTTCCTACGACGCTATGGGGCTGTCATTGACTACCAGACACTTACGATGACCATACGGATACCAAAAGAAATTCACAATGCATAATTCACAATGCATAATTAAGAATAAAGAACAAAGAACAAATTGACCCATCTTGCTAAGGAGTTATAATTATGGAAGAGAATATCATTTTGGGCATTGACCCGGGCACCAACATTATGGGATACGCACTGCTGAAGAGTGCGGGCAACCGCTCCGAAGTGCTCAAGATGGGCGTTATCAAGATGACGCGCCTGAAAGATCAAAGCGAGAAGCTGACTGCCATCTTCAATGCGGTAAGCCAGCTCATCACTGACTACAAACCCACCGTGCTGGCTATCGAAGCGCCGTTTTTGGGCAAGAACCCCCAGTCGATGCTCAAATTGGGCCGTGCACAAGGTGTGGCCATCGGGGCCTGTTTGCACCACAACCTGCAGGTTTTTGAGTATCCACCGCGAAAAATTAAGCAGGCCATCACAGGTAACGGCAACGCCTCGAAAGAGCAAGTGGCCGCCATGCTGAACCACATGATGACGGTGCCCAACGACAGCGACTATCTGGACGCTACCGACGCGCTCGCAGCCGCCGTCTGCCACCAGTCGCAAAACAAAGTGCAACTCGGAGGACGCAAATTCTCGGGTTGGGAGAATTTCCTCGCCCAGAATAAAGATCGCATCATTAACAAATAAAACTATCGATTACTCTTCCCCACAACTATCGTTGTGAACTGTTCTGGCTGCAGATAAGTCTGCGCCAATCGCTGTATGGTGTCGGCATCAGTCGTGCGGATGGCCTCTACGGTTTGATAAAACTCCTGCTCATCCAGTCCAAAGTTCTGCCAGTATATGTATCTCTTCATCAACTTAATAGAACCGTCAACCTCGCGCAACACACTGCCTAACATATAATTGCGCACCAATGCCAATTCCTCGTCGCCAGGCTTCTCCTCTTGCAGACGGTGCATTTCGTCGTAGCAAGCCTTCACCGCCAAATCTGTCTTATCGATATTCACCTCACTGTCAATATAATGTATCGACTGGTCTTGGAAAAACATCGTACCATTAAACACACCGTAAGTATAGCCGTTCGTCTCGCGCAGGTTCTGCATCAGACGCGAGCCCATGTAGCCCCCAAATAACACCGACAGAACCGGCCACGCACGATTGTCAGGATGATTGTAGCCGACAAAACGGCGACACAAAGTCATCGACGACTGCATGCTATCAGCGTCTTCCTCATAAACCCACGGCGATACGTTCCCCTCAAGCATCCTGGCAGCCACCAACGATACCGAGCCTTCAGGAATCTGCGAGAAGGTCGTCTCGATAAGATGCTGCAGCGACTCATCCACTTGACCCGAAACATACAAACTGACATTTTGGGATGTCAAGACACGATGATAATACTCTTCCAATTGACTGGTTGTCAGCGCTTCAATATGTTGACGGGTCAACTGCGTACCGCGACAGGTGTTTTCACCAAAGAGTGTCTTGAACATCAACTGCGTGGCCCTATAGCTACCCTTGCCCAGATTATATTCCAGTCGCTTGATACTCAATTGTTTCTGTCTCTCCAATGCATCTTCTTCAAATAGAGGATGTAACAGCAGATGTATGATAAACGGTAACACGCTTTCGCAGTTGCGGAGCGGCACCGAAATATTGATTTCCGTAGTGGTCATCCCCTGTTCCACCTCCAAAGAGACACCGTAATAGTCCAGAAAGTCATTCACCTCCTCAGCAGTTTTGCCCTGCACCGCACCTTTCATCAACGCAAAGCACATCGAAGACAGGTGTTTTTGAGTCTCGTGAAGAATCCCCGTATGCAGAACCACCACAAAATGAATCAGTTCCAACTGTGCATTGTAAAATAAGGTCTCCTCAATGCCGTTGCGAAGCATGAATTTTCGCGGCGGCGTCAGTTCAAACAATTGAAAATCTTTGATTTCAGGCGCTTTAGTCCTGTCTATTGGAATCTTCTCTCTCATCTTAATCCATATAGACTTCCATCATCTGCGTTTTCCCCATAGGAATGATATTGATGTCGGGCAACGATGCTGGCAGCAGCAGCACTTCGCCTTTGCCAATCTCTTCGTGGATACCATCGCGGATAAAATGCGCCTGCCCTTCCAGACAGATGTAGAGTACAAAAGAGTCAATCTTCATATAAACTTTCTGCAATGGCTTGTCCAAGTTAATCATATTCAGATTGAAAAACTCGGAACGCACCACAGGAACCGAAGCGTTGAACTTGGGCTGGTAGTCAATCTTGAACGGATTGGGTTGCTTGAAGTCGAGCACCTGCAAGGCCTCTTCGGTATGCAGTTCGCGCGGCTTGCCATGCTCGTCCACACGATTCCAGTCGAAAATGCGGAAAGTGATATCCGACGACTCCTGTATCTCAGCCAACAAAACTCCTGCACCGATAGCGTGCACGGTGCCAGCAGGAATGAAGAAGGTGTCACCTTTCTGCACGGGGTAGAACTGCAACAGTTGGTCCACCGTGCCATCGGCTACAGATTTCAGATACTGGTCGCGCGTAACACCTTTTTTGAAGCCCACATACAAGCCTGCACCTGGCTCAGCGTCAATCACATGCCACATCTCCGTCTTGCCATTCGAGTCATAATTCTCCTTGGCCCACTTATCGTCGGGATGCACTTGCACCGAAAGGTTGGCGGCGGCATCGATGAACTTGATGAGCAAAGGGAATCCCAACTGACTCTTTTCGAACACTTTGTCGCCCACGAGGTCTCCCATATAGATCTCCACCATCTCATCCAGGCCATTTTCCGAGAGGAAGCCGTTGGTCACTTCCGACACATCTCCCTCAATATCCGACAACAGCCAGCACTCGCCACAGTTGGGCAAGGTGCCAGTGTCCAGGCCAAGCACTTGGTTAATCTTCTGTCCACCCCAAATCTTCTCTTTGAAGATGGGTTTGAACTTGAGCGGATATAGCATACTTTCCATAACTATCTGTTATTTGGGAGGTTTATAAAATTCTCTCTGTTTAATTTCGTGTTCTGGGCGCTTCACATCAGGATTATAGCCTTTCACTTTAGGCAGATAGAGCCACTTGCCATTGTCGGCCACAAAGCCCTGATTCAGACTCGATTCGGGCACCAGATAAGCAGGAATGCCATCCAATCCGTCTTCCAACGGCGCCAACACATCGAAAATAATCAGATTATCCCAAACGGTTTCGTAAATGGGCTTTCTCGTTTTGGGATCTTTCTTGCCCGTATTCAACTCGTACGCCTGACGCTCGTACTTGAGCGACAGCACCGAATTCTTGGCATATTCCAATATCACACGACTCACTTTGGAACTGTACTTCTTGAAAATCATGGCACCGAACATGGGAGTCTGGTCGGCTTTGAAATGCAACACTTCGATAATTTTCTGATTGGTAAACAAGTTGTTACCATTCCAACCAAAGAGCGTGTAATAGGTCTTGTTCTTGGCTTCCAGCGGAACCACCTTGTAATAGATGGCGCCGTACCAATGGTTCTGGTCGCCAATATGCGTATTGGGATAATCTATCGTCCCGCGCTTGTCGTACAGCGGATAGATGACATACTTCTTACGGCGGTCGTTATAGACCTGCAGGAAACCGAAATTCTCGTAGGTAAAATCATCCTTCGGCACAAACCACGTGAAGATTTTGAAAAGCTTGTCGGGCGAAGTGACCACTGAGAAGTTCTTCACCGAATCCCAGCCGAACTTGAAAGAGTTGGGTTCCCAGAGAATCGACTCCAGCAGATTCATGAAGTCCTCATTAAGCTGATAGCGTTCAATTTCCGAGGATGCCGAAACGACAGAATTGCGCAAATGTATCAGCGAATCTTCCCAAAAGCGGAAGTCGAACGAACGCTGCGCAATGGCTCCCGACAAAGAGAACAACAGGACCGATACAAGAATGATACGCTTCATTTTTATCAAAATGCAAAGATAATACTTTTCATAAAGCGAAGGGCGAACTTTCACATTTTCGAGGCGGAAGCCGAACCGGAAATTATCGTATTTTTGCAGCCTCAAACTGGTGATATGATTTCTATCAACAAACTTTCGGTCAATTTTACCGGCGACTTCCTTTTCCACGACGTCTCTTTCGTCATTGGCGATAAAGACCGCATAGGACTTGTCGGCAAGAACGGCGCTGGAAAGTCAACCCTGTTGAAAATCATACACAAGGAGATGGAACCCGAGTCAGGCAACATCATCATCACCTCCGGCTTCCGCACGGGCTACCTGCCACAAGAGATCTTTGACAAGTACGATACCACCATCTGGGATGAAACCATGTCGGCCTTCACGGAGCAGAAAAAACTGGAGAAACGCATGGAGCAGTTGGGCGCACAACTGGCCGACCGCACCGACTACGAGTCGGACGAGTACGCCAACCTGGCCCAACAACTCTCCGACGCCACCGACCGCTTCCATCAGCTGGGCGGCAACACCATGGAAGGCGATGCCGAGCGCGTGCTGACGGGCCTCGGCTTCAAAGCCAGCGATTTTGCACGACCGATGAAGGAGTTCAGCAACGGCTGGCAGATGCGCGTGTCGCTGGCCAAGATTTTGCTGCAAAATCCTGAAATCATCCTCCTTGACGAGCCCACCAACCATCTCGACATCGAGTCCATCCAGTGGCTCGAAGATTACCTAATGAACTACGACGGCTGCCTCATTCTGGTTTCCCACGACCGCGCCTTCCTCGACCGTGTTACCAATAGAACGGTGGAAATCACCTTGGGCAACATTCAAGACTACAAATGCTCCTACTCCGAGTACGTTAACCAACGACTGGAGCGCATCGAGTCGCAGCAGTCGGCCTACGAGAACCAACAGAAGGAGATTGCCCAAATCGAGCGTTTCATCGAGCGTTTCCGCTATAAGGCCACCAAGGCCAAGCAGGTGCAGAGCCGCATCAAACTGCTCAACAAGATGGAGAAGGTGGAAGTGGACACCATCGACAACTCCGCCATCTCGTTCCGCTTCCCCCCTGCCCCACACTCGGGCCGCGTGACCGTTGAGTGCGAAGCCCTCGACTTAGGCTACGGCGACAATCATGTGCTCAACCATGTGGACTTCCACCTCGAACGCGGACAAAAAGTGGCTTTTGTCGGCAAAAACGGCGAAGGCAAATCCACCATGGTCAAGGCTATCGTCGGCGAACTGGCCCCGCAAGGCGGCACTGTCAAACTCGGCCATCAGGTCACCATCGGCTACTACGCCCAAAACCAAGCCGCCCTGCTCAATCCCGACAAAACCGTTTTCGAGACCATCGATGAAATCGCAGTAGGCGAAATAAGGCCCAAAATACGCACCATACTGGGTAGTTTTCTTTTTTCAACAGAAGATACCGAGAAAAAGGTCAAAGTGCTCTCAGGAGGCGAAAAATCGCGTTTGGCACTGGCCAAGCTTCTACTCTCCCCCTTCAACCTGCTCATCCTCGACGAGCCGACCAACCATCTCGATATGGCCTCGAAGGACATCTTGAAAAACGCACTGTTGCAATATGAGGGCAGCATGATTCTGGTATCGCACGACCGCGACTTCCTGCAAGGACTCAGCGAGAAGGTGATAGAATTTAAAGACCACCAGATAAAGACCTATTTAGGCGATGTATATGATTTCTTAGAGAAGAAGAAAATCGACTCTCTGCACGAACTTCAACAAGGCGGCGAAAAAGGCCCTGCCGAGAAGAAGATTTCGACCAACAAGGAGAACTGGGAACGGAAAAAGGAGATGGAGGCGGAAGAGCGCAAGCGCAACAACCGAATCAAACGTATTGAGGAAGAGATCTACCGACTAGAAGAAGAGCGCCAAGCGATAGAAGAGAAACTGGCCAAGCCCGAAGAGTACGCCGCCGAGATTGCCTCCGGCGAGCTGTACAAAGCTTACGAAGCCGTCAAGAACAAAATCGCCGAACAAGAAGAGCTCTGGAGCGAGCTTATCGGCTAAGAATCCTTATTTTTTCAGTTAGCGATAACACCTTCAGACATTGTGGGGGCGTAGCGCGCTACGTCTCCACAGACAAACAATGCATCAAAGAAAATAAAAAAAAGCGTGTGCTTTCGCACACGCTTTTCAGTTTAAGAGCCTTCAGAATTATTTCTTCATGATTCTGAAGATAGCAGCACGGTGTTCTTCACGGCTGGGCTCAGTAATGTTGTTCTTGTTTTCCTTATCCTTAACGGTGTAAGCAGCCGTTCTGATTTGGTTTTCAGGAACACCCTTTTCGATGAAGATACGTTTGATACTTTCTGATCTGCGTTGTGCCAGGTCTCTGTTGTGTTCTTCAGTACCCAGGTCGCAGGTGTAACCTTCGATGATTACATACAGACTCTTATCTTTCTTCAATACCTCAACGGCATTGTCGATGTGATCGTTTTGTTCGGTGATCTTAGGAATATCTTTATCCAGGTCGAACAGGATCTTAATCTTAGACAAGCTTTCGGCCAGTTCTTTGATATTCTTCTTTTCTTGCGGGCTCATCTTCTTGCCATTGCCATTGTCATCGCCTTCATCATCATCGTCATATCCTTCAGGACATTGAGGAATAATGTAAACGACTTCGGTGGTCTTTTCAACACAAGGAGTAGCGGCTTTCTTCATCATCTCTTCGTAGAAACGTTTCTTCAGAGATTTTTCAGACTTCAGGTCAGCATTGATGTGGATACCAACCTTAACACCTACTTGGAGTAGATGCCATTTGGTTCTTACGCTGATACCGTTGTCGATATTCTCTTGACGTTTGTTGAATTGATCATGATAATCGGAACCCAGCAAGCCATTGTATTTAATACCCTTGGTCAAGTCAGTATTATTTTCAATGAAAGTGTGTTTGTTTTCATCTTTGGGAAGAATATCGAGGAAACCGATGCTGCAGAACAAACCGGTGTAGAAATCAACCTTGTTGTTCAATGCAAAGATGGCACCAAAATCTGATTGGAAATCAAGTGAGCATCTCAGTTTGGTTCTGCCATTGCCGCCTTCGAAATCGTAGGTGGCGAAACCGTGTTGTTCCATATCTTGATACAGAACATCGAGGTATTCGTCATAACCTTTGGTGATCAACTCGCCATTAGACATCGTTGAGTGGTTGTAAACGGGGAAATAACCCTTCAAACCCATAGCTGCCCAGAGGCCGATCTTGTTGTTGAA
>JAEERB010000089.1 GCA_016285615.1 Bacteroidales bacterium | reverse complement strand
TTAATACTTTATAACTTAATATCTTCATAACTTCCCCCCAATAATTGCGGTGCAAAAAGCATTACTTGCGCGCCTTCTTCGGTCCGAAATTATAACCCACACGAATCACGGGCTCAAAACATCTCGTCTCTTTCGCCAACGAAACGCCATAAAAGATTTCACCCATCACATACCAGTTGTTGGCAAATAAACGGCCAAAACGCAACTCTATGGGCAGAACCAAGTCCATATCCACATAACCCAAACCGATGCACGGACTAACGCCCAACAAGAAGGGTTTATTGTTAAGGTCACCTATTTCCATCATCAATCCAGCCGACAATTTAAGCATAGAATAGAATTTGTCGTATTCGTTATACGGCTTGAATGAACCCAAAAAGCCGCCACCGCCGCTCACATAGAAGCCCACGGCGCATTTATCGTTAACCGTATAGGCAAAATCTCCACCTATATGGAGAGTCATACCAGCAGCCTTCAAGTCATAGCATTCCACAGGCACACCAATGCCCACATTCAAACCTCTCAATTCGGATTGGGCTTTAACCACAGACATCGTACTGATAATCAATACCAAAGTGCATATAATTGTTCTTTTCATAGCCTGAATTATTGTTTAATTATTTGATTTTTAATTTAAGAGTGAGAAGTGAAAAGTGAGAAGTGAATATGCTCCTCTGCTCACTACTCACTTATTTCTTTATGGTTGAGCAGGATAGTCTTTGCTGTTCCTTTCTTTTTCGAGAACTCGAACATCGACATCGAGTACCAGCCTTCATAATCGGGGGCCCAGTAACGGATGCCTGCCATACCATGATTTCTACCCCATGAGATAACATCCTTATAGATATCGGCTTGGCCCTGCTGATTCTTTTCATAGCCTTTCAACTTCTTGTTCCAGCCAGCGAAAGGTCCTTCCATCTTACCCGACGGATAAGAGAATTCGCCAATAAACACAGGCACTTCACACTTCTTATTGATTTTGGTGATGGTTTTCGTCAACAATTTCTTCTTATTGAACGACATAGCCGGTGCACTGGGATAATAGCTAATACCTGCCGTTTCCATCTGATAGCCGTTCTTGGCCATAAATTGGAAATACGAAGCACTGGTTCTTGGCGTAAATACCACGGTAGCAATGTGAGTCGAGAACTTGACATTGGAAGCGTCGAGTCCTTTTTTAGCGTATGCTCTTAATATACCAGCTTTCACAGCCGCAAATTCTTTGACGTTATAATTCCACACATGCTTCTTGAGCCACCATGTCGAGAACATAGAAGCCATATATCTCTTCATCGCCGAAGCCTTGCCCAGTTTGGCATCCACAGCGGTTTCCACGCCCATGCCGATGCCCGCAAAGCCGAAATTGGCTTCGTTGCCCAGGTTCCAGTTGTTGACGGTGCAGCCCGTTGCCAATATCGAATCGGCCACAAATTCTCCGTATGCCTCAAGGACGGCACAGACTTCTTCGAGCGACAGTTCCGACCACGGTTTGCCGTTTTGCAGGGCATAAATTTCCGGATATTCTTCAAAGCGAGGTGGTTGCACACGGTCCATATCCATGTAGGTGTATGCACACATAATTTCGGGATTGATAGGAATATCCAAAGCAGCGGCAATCCTACACAACTCAAGGCCTTGGTCAAATGTATGCACATTGGCATTTTCGTCCGGTTCGCCGTCTGTAGTATTTTCTGCGGTTTTGTGACGCTTTGTGGCAATGCGGACATACATTTCTGTTGAACCGAGATCGCGATAGATCTGCTGCAATTCTGCTGGTGTTTTGGCAGTTCTGTCGCCAACCACAAAAGTATAACCATCTGCAAACTGGTTCAACGAGAAGGGACTCAACGAAAGAGCTACCCGAAACGGTTCGGTCAAAGCGACGGCTCCACCTTTAACGATAGGTGTTCCCTCAAATAATAACGTAATGGCTTGCGAAGCGCCCTCAATCTCTGTAATATGCTGGCTCTCAACCTCTACTCCATTGATAGTGGCATAACCTACATATTCCACAATGTCGGCTTTGCGACCGCCATCGTGAGAATTAGGCATGGGTGAATCTTGATACGCAGCCACCACACCTTGGCATTCAACTCTATCGGCACTTCCGCCTTCGTTGCACACCATTTTAATGGATGAAACCTTGCCATTCTGGCGAGCGGTAAGGATGTAGGCACCTGTTTGTGCGACGGTTACACGAAAATGGTTGACACCTTGCAGGGACGAATAATTATTCGATCCAACAACACGACCATTCAAATCGGTAATTTCCAATGCTACAGGCCCTTCCTTCGCTACCGTAAGATACACATCCGTGGTGGCATTGAAAGGGTTAGGATTATTTTGTGACAGTTCCAGCGATGATGAGCCCATCGTCTCTGCAGCACTACCAGCGCTATAATAATTGTCTTTCAGCGTAGTCAAATTGGTGTCAGGCCAAAGAAGGGTCTTCTGCACCCCTTGAGTAAAGTTGGTTATGACCACTCGATCAAGTTGCACATAATGCTTGTTGGCATCCCGGCCCGTAAAGGTCAATGTGACATTTTGAGCCACTGAGCCAAAGGCCATCAGCACCAACATAGAAAAAGTAAAAATTCTCTTCATAATTTATTGATTTACAAATATAATTATCCTAGATGAATGATCTTACAAAAATACATGTTTTTTCAAACCTACAATTGTTCTATTTTACTTATTATATCTTCTTAATTCCGTTTAATTATTGTATTTTTGCATTATTCAATTGTTCTAAATTACGTATACGATGACTTCAAAAGAATTCCCTATTATACAAGACATTAAGCAAAGAAGTCGTCTATTCACCATTGGTGATCATGATTTGCAAATAGATCTCATAGAAGGAAAAACTGCCGGTCTGCCCGATTATTTCCAAACCAATGTTTACGCTCTAACTTTGCTTGTTAGAGGGAGAATCACCGCCAACATCAACCATCATTTATACGATGTTATAGCACCGAGTTTTGCGGCCGTCTTGATCAATCAAGTTATCAGCGTTATCGACTCAAGCGAAGATACACAACAATACATAATCAGTTTTTCACCACGATTTGCTGAAGATCTCAATCTACAATTGCCTTTGGATGCACACATCAAAGCGTATATGCATCCTGTTTTTCCTCTTCAGCAACAACAGATGAAAATAGCCACACACTATCTTTCGCTGCTGATCGAAATGGCACAAACTCCCAATATGGGCCATATACGGGAAGTTGCGCTCAATCTCGTTCGTTCGATGGCATATTACATCTATGGTTATTACAACAGATCCTTCCAAACTCTAAACCTTCTCTCTCGTTCCGAAGAGCTGACTGGCCATTTTCTGGCTCTGGTTGAACATTATAGTCATATTCACCACAATATCGACTGGTACGCCTCCGAGATGCGACTATCGCCCAAATATATAGCCAATATGGTAAAACAAGTTACAGGACGCACGGCTGGCGATTGCATCACGCAAAATCTAGTCAAACAAGCCAAATCGATGCTGTTGACCACAACTCTGTCCATACAGGAAATTACCGACCACCTAGGGTTTCAGAACCAAAGTCACTTCGGCACATTCTTCCGTCGCAATGTCGGTGTAAGCCCGAAAAAATTCAGAGAGAATCGAACTCGCCCGACACAACCAGTTTCTTACCCCCCTCACTACTCACTTCTCACTAAATAATCTACTCCCAAACGTTTCAACAAAAACTTGTATCTTTGCAGCGCAAAAAACAATCGCATTATGAAGAAAATACTCACATTACTGCTGCTTATTTGTACGATAGGTGTATCGGCTCAAAATATTGAGTGCGACTTCACACAAAGCAAATTTATCAAGGCTTCAGGCAAGACTATCGAGTCGAAGGGTTCATTGAAATTGATGACCGCGGCAGACAAGATGGAAATGAACTACACTCAACCGGCAGGCGACTATTTCATTATTGACGGCAAGACGGTAAAAATAAACCTCAAGGGCAAGAAATCGGTGATTGACACTGAGAAAAACATCCCCATGCGCACTCAGCGCAACATCCTGATGAACTGCATCACAGGAAAATGGCAGAAGGCCGCCACCGACAACAACGCAGAGACGGCCGTGACCGAAAAAGGGAACAGCAAGATTGTGACACTTTCGGCCAAGCAGACCGCTCCGCGCGGCTACTCCAAAATCACCGTCACCTACCGCAAGAGCGACAATGTGCCTACCGAGTTGGTACTCGAAGAGTTTAACGGCACAAAGACAACCTACAAGATGAGCAACATCATCAAGAAATAACGCTTGCCATGAAATTCGGCACGTTCAGAGTAAAAGAAGGGGTCCATATTCCAGACATAGGCATCGACTACCCCACCGACGATCCATTCCGCCGACTGGTGCAAGTGCAGGTGGAAGACTCCTCCACGGGCCGCTACCAGTTTGATGAGACATTCCCCTACCTTGACCAGTCGCTCAACTACAAGTTCAACACCATCGGCGGCTTCTTCGTCAAGTGGTTTATGATTGCCATTCACAACCGCTGTCACTACGGATTAAAGATTGTGGGACAGAGAAAGTTACGACGTTTCAGAAAACAACTTCGCAAGGGTGCTGTGTGCATCTGCAACCATGTTTTTATTTTCGACGCCTTGGGAGTCAACTCAGCGGTACAACGTTTCAAACGAGTGTGGATTCCCATGTACGCCAAGCATTTCAATGGCAAGTCGAGCTGGATATTGCGCCAAGCTGGTGGCATTCCACTACCCGAGACACGCGGCGGGATCCGCAAGTTCAACGAAGCCTTTGACGAGTACAACCGCCGCAAGCAGTGGTTTATCATTTTCCCCGAAGAGGTGCGCTGGAACATGTACGTTCCCATACGCCCCTTCCGCATCGGCGCCTTCTCTATGGCCTACAAATACGACAGGCCTATTATTCCCTTGGTTTACAGTTATCGCGAACGCAAAGGCATTTACCGTCTTTTTGGCAAAAAAAATCAGCCTTGTGTCACCTTGCATGTGGGCGAGCCCATCTGGTTTGATAAAAATGCACCACGAAAAGCCGAATTGGACCGTGTACGACAATTAGCACACGACGCTATGGTTCGCATGGCGGGAATAGAAGTTAACCCTTGGCCTGCGGGAGACGAGGAGTAAGAATTCAATCACTACTCTCCAACCCTCTCTAGTAATTCTCTTGGTTCCAGTCGTGCTTTATACACGTTGAGAAACGCCATGCCAGCTGAGCGTGCTCCTTCGCCGTCAGTATCGTCGCGGTCGCCCACAACCAAACACTCTTGAGGCATCACTTCGAGCAACGAAGCCAACTTTTCAAAAGCCATTTGGCAGGGCTTAAGACCTCCCAGCGCGGGCGCATCGGTCATCACATCGGCCCAAGAAAGGTCGAAGCCCAGCGCCTCCAGACGTTCCTTCACGCCATCATAATCAGAAAACACAGCAATCTTAACATTCCTCTCACGCAATTGTTGCATCACACCTGGCACCCAAGGGGCGATATGATAGTGCTTCCTTAGCATGGTCGTCATCATAGGCAGAAACTGCTCCAGATACCATTCGCGAGCTCGCGGCAGCTGAAATTGATGAAAGAAGTATGTGTAGAAAGCCTCTTCGCTCTCAAAGGCATGTCCTTTCAATCGACTTCTCACCTCGCGCTCACGCTTCATCATGTCCAAGTTGCCATATAGCAACATCTTCAAAATCAAACGCAATGGCAAGCCTGTCCTATCGTAAAGCGTGCCGTCCAAATCGAAAATCACCGCTTTGATGGCCATTACTTAACCAGTTTTTTGAATTTTTCATGACGTTTCTCATCTTGCAGAAGCAACTGCAATTTGAACTGACCATCGCGAGCACCTTCAGCAATACATTGAGCCTTAAAAGTCTCAAACGACTCTGGAATAAGCTGATATGCTTCCGGGACTTTCAAACGCAATGAATCACGCTTCGTCTTATATTCCACATTGATTCGCATCAGATTTTCGTCCACATGGCGATTGAAATCTTCCACTTGCTCGTTTGTAACCTGCTGATTGGCAAATTCATAATAGAACTTATAACCCACAATACTCAAATCGGCGAAACCGATAAAGAAACGCGTTTGCAAGCCTGTTTGGGTTTCGGCTTCACGCACTGCCTCAATAAACTGACGCTCATGCAGTTTCTCGCCCGTAATGGTGATAATGCCATTCACTTTCTGAATCATGTGGACGGTAGGCGTATTTTGGAAATTGGGCCCCACCTCAAGCAAATCGTTCATATTGTAACGGTACAAGCCTGCAAAGGTGGTAACGTAGGGACAATAGCGCTTGCCTTCCTTCAGTTCGTGTAGCTGCAGGAATGTCGGATTGGGATTATCCAAGTCGGCCTCATCAATAAACTCATAGTAGTGGAAATGAGGAAACAATACGGTGTTCAGCGTATCGTCGAGCACTAAGCCGAAACGGCATTCTGAACTGAAATAGCCAAATTCCTGATGCAACATAGTTTCGGGGAAAGAGTCCTTGAACTTATCGAGATAGACCTTGGTGTTACCACATTTCCAAGTGTTGAGTATCTGCATATTAGGCCAATAATGCTTTGGATAGACGGTCTCATATTTGCGCTTCAATTCGCGCAACTCGGCGGCACGTTGCGGATTGGGTTTCAGGCATGCCTCAATCTCACGACGGATTTCCGGATCAATATTCAAATCGGCTTTTAAAGTGCCGTTTTCAATATCTTTCACATACTCATCGTAAAACTTATTCACGTTGTTCTGCAACTCGACAATCGTTGACGGATTGGCAGTTACGATAAGTGTCACATCCTGCTCAATACCCATGCGCATCAGCACATAGTAGCGGGCGTTGTAGTCGGCAATGCTATAAACACACTGCGGATTGGAATAGAGCACCTTCACAAAATTAGGGCAATCGCGCTGGGTAACACCCGACACCGAGCCGAACACTGTACCATCGGGAGCTTCTCCTTCCTTCACCTTTCCAACAATAGATAAAATCTTACCGCTGAATACTTTATGACGATTCATGATAAAATTATACAACCATACTTTCGTCATCTTGCCATAAATATTGCTCAAATATTCGGGTGTGATGGGAATCCATTTAGGTTCGGAGGTGGTACCCGACGTGGTAGCATACAATACCGGTTTACCTGGGAAAAGCACATCGGTCTCGCCATGTTTGTGACGTTCCACGTATGGACGAAGATCCTCATAATCACAAACTTTCACTTTTTCCTGATAGCGTTTATAAAGTTCCGTATCGTCAGAAGCCTGAAGGATATACTCAAAATCATGTTCTTTGCCAAAAACGGTGTCTTTGGCATAGTTAAGAATCTGTCGCAAAGTATTTTCACTTGCTTTTCGCGGATTACGCGAAGCTTTTTTCAGTTGCCGGTACTGGATACCGCCGGCCATTCCGAGTAGCGCATTGGCTACAAGCATTCTTCTCAATTCCATATTTGTTTAGTTTGAAAATGCAAAGATACAATTTAATCCCTTGCTATTGTTAATAAAAGTTAACGAAACTCTCTACTTAAATGAGGATCAAAGACAAAAAAAGCGCCTGCTAAATACAGGCGCCAACCACTATGAAATTTTGCAAAGCTATGCATTGCGAAATGATAGGATATCAATGTTGAAAACACTTAATTGATACTGCTATAAAAACGCAACAAACGGTTGAAAAACTACAGGGACAGAAAATATTCTTATTGTCTGTCGAATTGAAGTTGAATGTATTGGTCGCCATCTTCTGTACCGAACTCGGAACGCGAGAATATCATCGTGTTAGAAGTAATCCAGTTGACATTCCAAGAACCGCCATGCGGCAACAGCGTACATACGAGAACACCATCATCGTCGAGTGTCCAAACCGACGTCTCGGTGGCGGAAGTACCTCCCACTCCATTAAGAGTCAAAGACATAGAACCGTCATCACAGAAAGTGTAGTACATGGAGCCACCACCCTCGTCAGGCTCGTATAGATTGCCGTCAAGCAAATTTCCGTTCTTGTCTATCTTGCAAGTTACCATGCAATTAAGATGCCACGTTCCGATGATGGATTCCGTTGTAAGTTGCGAGGGTGCCGTGGCGTAAGCAGTACCACGCCATGTGCCGTCGGCATCGTTGTAAGTCACTCTTACTGTGAGACCTGCCGTTTCCATTTCCTTCATCCATGCAATCATCTCATTACGGTTTGTGGTAACGAAAGATTTTCCAGCTTTGGTGCCCCATACATCTTTACTGTCTCTAACGCAAGCAGTTTGGTTCAGGTTGTAGAAAGTTACCTCCCTGCCAGCCCGAGCATGGTCGCAAAATTGTTCCAACAGAGCGTTCCAGGCCTCTTCTGTCTCCAGCTTCTGCTGTTTCTCGTTATGTTCCACTGTGTAAACCACAACACGCTCTTTCTTTTCAGTTTGGGGATTTTCAGGCTTGTCGCACGCCCCTATAATTATAGCCATTACCGCCAAGCATGCGGTATATTTCAAGATATTCTTCATTGTCATCATTTTTTAATTTTTCTAAGTTGATAATCCAAGAGGGCATTGTATTGTTTCTCCGTGTCAAGGCGATAGAGCCCAACCGTATGTCGCGAATGTGAAGCAACTACACGCAGTAGCGGCTTACCGTTCCAAGTCACTCGTTGTGACGGCTGGTTCACAAGCCCCAGCCAGCTGTTGACACCCTCTTTTCCGCGGATATCAAGTTCTTTTTTGAGCCGCTGCCACGCTGCGTCATTGTCAGCCACAATGAGCACCACATCAACCCGCACACTATCGTTGAGTTGGAAGCCACTCACTTGTGCCACAGTCAAATTCGGCTGCGAAGCGTAATGTTTGTACAATTCGCTTTGCGACATGGCCGCTATCGGCAGCAACAGCATCAATATGATAATTACTCTTTTCATTATTCCATCAACATTTCTTCGACCAATGAGACCCATTGTTCATCGGTAGTGCCAGCACGATTGCAATAAACTTTTTCATAATTCCGAAGTTGGCGTTGCTGCGCAGTCAGTATGGATATCGCAGCCGTCGCCACCACCACGCAAACCACAGCCACGATATAAGTTGCACGCAACCGCCTCCGTCGCCAGACGTGATATTCTGACGCCAGTCGTTGGCCATAGCCTTCGGCCTCAGCCCGTTGCCATAACTCGTCAAATTCTACTTCATTCATATTGTCATTGATTTTCGTAATTTTTCTTTTATTCTCACTAATCGCACGCTCACATTCTTCACAGTCATTTCCATCTGTTTAGCTATCTCCTCGTAATTATAACCCTCCAACCGCATCTTCACTATCGAGCGGTCAGGTTCATCGAGCAGTGCTATCCGCTCATGCAATTCATTCAACAAG
Source organism: Bacteroidales bacterium (assembly GCA_016285615.1). Next base: position 668 of record JAEERB010000089.1, on the reverse strand, counting down.
CTGCAATCCTCAGCCACCACATCATAATCCTCAGGCAAAGCCTCGGTCTTTTTCAGACGTCGCACGCAGTCAATACACGCATTACGACCAATCTTCCATATCAAGGCCGTTTGCTGCACGACCGACAAGGTAAGCAATCGCTCATGATCACGCCACAATGCCAATGTCACTTCCTGCAACAAGTCATGCACTTCCAGTCCTTGCCGACTATAATGCCGACAAAGCATGAAAAGCATCCCACGGTGGCGGTGGAGCATAGCTTCGAAAGAATCCTTTAATCTCACAATATTATATTAACGAAAGAAAAGGCAAAAAAACTACATCGATGCATAAAAAAACACATCTCAACGTCAATTGACATACAAGTATTTGAGAAACAATACAAATTCAAAAGACGAATAATTACTCGTCCTTGACATCATCTTCGGCGCGATTATCAGCTCGCTCTTCCTTACGGTTTTCCCACTGCTCGTAGCATTTGATGATTTTGGTAACCAAATGGTGGCGCACCACATCGGCATTGTCGAGGTAGATAAAGTCGATGCCCTTGACATCCTTCAGGATTTTGGTGGCCAAAATCAGTCCCGACTGCTGGCGACGTGGCAAATCAACTTGCGTTATATCGCCTGTAATGAAGAACTTGGCATTCTTACCCATACGAGTCAGAA
>JAEERB010000088.1 GCA_016285615.1 Bacteroidales bacterium | reverse complement strand
GAACAACAGATTCCCTACTTTGAACTCGACAACGAGGCCCATCCCGAAGCGTGGACAACGCTGGAAGAGGTTTGCCACGTGTTGCTCAACACACAAGATGCCGACCGTATCGAGATTCCCAACCTCAGCCACTACAGAGACGGCTACTACAAACTGACATTATCCGCCAAAGATAAAGATGGACAAGAAGTTACAAAAGAAAAAATCTTCTTCGTCTTCCATCAGAAAAACAAAAAATGTACCGCCTACGAGCCCGTGTGGCTCTACTGCGACAAGAGCACTGCCGAAGTGGGCGAGACCGTCACCATCTATGTGGGCAGCTATCTCGACAACGCCCATATCTTCCTCGAAATGAGCAACAACGACACACTGCTGAAATCAGAGTGGCTCACCTTGAAACAGGGCGTAACCAAGTTCACCCTGCCCATCAAAGAGAGCCATCGCGGCGCTATCACCCTCAAGGCCATCACCTGCCACCAGGGCGTTCACTGCGCGAAAAGTCTGACGCTGCAAGTGCCCTTCACTAACAAACAGATAGAGACTACCTTCGAGACTTTCCGAGACCTGGCCTACCCGGGTGCCGACGAAGAGTGGCGCATCACCCTGAAAGGGAAGAACGGGGATGCCATAGCCGCCGAGCTACTATGCGCCATGTACGACGCCTCGCTCGATGTATTCGCCCAAAACTCTTTCCGCCTGCCCATTGACCATCTCAACCTGCGACAGGTTTTTCCACTCTTCAACCTCTATTACGACGCCTTCAGCAAATCCTCTTTCTCCAATTTTAACACAATAAAACCCTATAAATCATATATTTACGCAGAATACAAAAACGGATTAACCTATTACAGTCCCTACTTAATCGGGTCCTCCAAATCACGCAGAGTCTACGCCACAGCTTTTGCTTTTAACGACGCTGTGGATATAAATATGGATATGGAGGTAGAAGAAGAAGCACTGGACGCTCCTGCATCATTTGCGCAAAAAGAAGTGGTTCTGAACATGGTGGAAGACAACATCAAAGTGGAAACCGATTTGGATTTTTCTGCCGATAACACTACGTCAACTGGCGCCGGCGCAACTGCCGAGCCCGACGTGCAGATACGCTCCAACTTTGCCGAAACCGCCTTTTTCTATCCGCACCTGTCAACCAACGAAAACGGCGAAGTGGTCATCAAGTGCAAATTGCCCGAAAGCCTTACGCAATGGAAGATGTTAGGCTTAGCACACACCACCGACCTCAAGACGGGCTTCTTCGAGAAGTTGCTACGCACACGCAAAGAGCTGATGGTAGTGCCCAATGTGCCACGCTTCTTCCGCGAGGGCGACACTATCTGGTTCACCGCCAAGGTGGTCAGCACGGATGAGTCGGCCCAGCGCCTCAGCGGCCAAGTGACCCTCACGCTAACCGACGCCATGACGGGTAAGCCGCTCAACATCATCGACAACAGCGCCACACAGCCGTTTACCATCCTCAATGGCGAGTCGGCATTAGTGCGCTTCCAACTGCACATCCCCCAACAGCTGTCGGCCATCACCTACCGCATCGTGGCCACCTGCAATGAAACGCCCTTCTCCGACGGCCAGGAAGCTACGCTGCCCGTGTTGGCCAACCGCATGATGGTGACCGAAACGCTGCCCTTCTATGTCAACGGAAAACAAGATAAGACTATCACTTTCAATGCATTAAAAGATGCCTGCCAGCAAATCGACAAGCCTGGCAACACACTTGCCCATCACAAGCTGACCTTGGAATTCACCAACAATCCCGTTTGGTACGCCCTCGGCTCGCTACCCTATATGATAGAATATCCGTACGAATGCAACGAACAGATATTCAGCCGCTTGTATGGCAACGCCTTGGCTACGCACATCGCCAACTCGTCGCCCGCCATCCAGCAAGTGTTCAACGAATGGCAGAAGAGTGCGCCCAGCGCCTTCTGTTCCAACCTGGACAAGAATGCCGAGCTGAAAAACATCGTGCTGGAAGAGTCACCCTGGGTAATGGACGCCGAGAACGAAAGCTCCCAGCGCCAACGTATGGGCCAGCTCTTCGACACGCAACGCATGGCCAAGGAGTTGAAAAACGCCATCGACAAGTTGGAGAAAAACCAGAAGAGCTCGGGCGCCTGGCCGTGGTTCGCTGGCGGCTACGACAGTCCCTTCATCACCCAGCATATTGTGGCCGGCTTCGGCCACCTGAAAGTGCTCGGTGTCAAGACGGGCGTCAAGAGCAGCACCCTCACTAAGGCCGTGCGCTACCTCGACCTCGAAGCTGACAAGGAGTACCGCGAAATGAAGAAGAACGGCACCGCCGACTATCTGGGCAGCATTCAATTGCACTACCTCTACGCCCGCAGTTTCTTCCTCAAGGGATATCCCGTGAACAGCGGTTGCACCGAAGCCTACCAGCACTACCTCAGTCTGGCGCGAAAAAACTACGAGAAGATGAGTTTCTACGATCAAGCACTGACGGCGCTGATACTCTACCGCAATGGCGAGACCGCACTGGCCCAAAAGGTGGTGGCTCGCCTGAAAGAGTATGCCCAATACTCCGACGAGATGGGCATGTGGTGGAAGAAACAGGGCTACGGATTCTTCTGGAACGAAGCGCCCATCGAGCGCCAAGCCTTGCTCATTGAGGCGTTCAACACCGTTGCCAACGACAAGGAGTCGGTGGAGAAGATGCAGACGTGGCTGCTGAAACAGAAGCAGACACAGAACTGGGGCACCACCAAGGCCACGGCCGAGGCATGCTACGCCCTGCTGCTCAACAACGACCTGGCCGCCCAACTCAAAGAGTCGGAAGACCCCAACATGCAGACCACCTTCTCTTACGGCGATGTGGTTTTGAAGCCCACCGCACCCTTGACAGCCGAAGCCGCCACGGGCTATTTCAAGACCTCGTGGGACAACCAGCAGATTGGCGAACAAAACGCCACCCTCACGGTCAGCAAGCCCACCGCAGGCATTGCATGGGGCGGCCTCTACTGGCAGTACTTCGAAAATCTTGATAAGATAAAGCAGGACAAGAGTTTACCTCATCCGCTATCGCTGAGCAAGCAGCTCTACAAAGTGGTATTGAACGAGCGTGGTGAGACCTTGCAGGCCATCAGCGAACAGACGCCGCTGAAGGTGGGCGACAAAGTGCGCGTACGCATCGAGTTGCGCAGCGACCGCGACATGGAATATGTGCACCTGAAGGATATGCGCTGCGCCGGCTTCGAGTTGACCAACAACATGTCGGGCTACCGCTACCAGGACGGCCTCTTCTACTACGAAGCACCCCGCGATGCGGCGGTCAACTTCTTCTTCGACCACCTGCCCAAGGGAACCTACGTGTTTGAATATACGCTCATTGCCGAACAGGCTGGCACCTTCTCCAACGGCATCTCGACCGTGCAGTGCATGTACGCCCCCGAATTTGCCGACCACAGCGCCGGCGTGACGGTCAAAATTATGGAATAAGGTTAAAATTCGAGACCATAGCCCGTTGCTTGCCGAATCCACATTTTTAAAAAGGGATCCGAAAGACGGTAAATCTTTCTGCCATTACAACCCAAACTGAATGTAATTAAGTCATTCTGAAGCAATTGCTTTATGGCCGATTGCACCGAGCTGGCTGACACCAAGTAGTGGCAGCGGACAAACGTTGACGAGGTGGGCCGATCCACAAAGCCGTCGTTGGCAATGGCAAACAGCACCTCCTTGGGGCGCGATGTCACCTGCGAAAGTATGTTCTGATAATCGCGCTCCTTATCGGCCAAAATGTCCAAAATGGAGCCCAGCAAAATTTCCAACGTGCACTCCTTATCGGTTAGAGAAAATGCTGTATTAAAAATCTTCTGCATGCAGAAAGTATTGCCTTCGCACAAATCATATATTCGACCAACAAACTCTGCTTCAACGCTTTTTTGATATTGCAGGAACTTGTCCATGACAAATTCTGTGTAGCGATCCTTGGGGATGGGATCCAAATTTAAAGTGGAGGTGCTATTGTAAAACGGGCGACCGTAGGCGCTGAACATCTCGGCTAACAGATGGCGCTCGGAGCCGGCAAAGATAAAATCACAGTTCTTCAAGTGTTGAATGAAACCGCGCAGCACGGCCTCCACATTCTTCTCAGGATACTTGGCAATCTGCTGAAACTCATCGATGGCGACAATACAGCGGCGGTCGGCCTGCTCAAGCATGGCAAATATCTCACCCAAAGTCACTTCCGGCTTGGTGAACGCACCCATCGAAAAGGTGAATTTCGGCATGCCCGACAGCGGGTCATAAGTCCATCCCGCCTGTAACGACTTGATACTATTGACAAAAAAATCCACAAACTTGCGGCCCATCGGCTTGAGGGTTTCAAACAGCTGACTGCTCAGCTTATAGACAAACTCCTGCATAGAGCTCGTCTCCAGAATATCCACAAAGAAGGTGTAATAATGGCCGCTGATGGCCGGCTGGTCAAAGAAGTGCTGTATCAAGCCTGTTTTGCCCAAGCGCCGCGACGACATGATGACCACATCGTTCCCATTGAGCAACTCGCGGGTCAGCTTCTCGGTCTCGGCCACACGATCGCAAAAACAAGCCGCCGGAATACGACCTTTCACCACAAATGGATTTTTTATTTCGCTCATCTCCTTCACATTATTTATTATCACACCGCAAAGATACAAAATTATGCTGATAGAATTATGTTAGTAGCATAATTTTTTTCAACAATCCACATAAACATTTGTTGAATAGATGGTTAGAGTATTGGCAAGTAAACGAAAAAATGTTATACATCATAATAAACCTTTTTTCTTTATCTTTGTGCGTTCAAAACAATAATAAACTCAAAAAAGAATAAAATAGAAGAGAAAAACAGAATTTTATAACACATAATTATTAACCATAGCGTTTGCTATTTGTTCTTCAAACGTTGAAACCTAGGAAATTTCAGAATGAAGCAGAGACAAGTATCAAATGCCTTCGCACAGGCGTGGGTATTACTTGTTTGCTTCACAGCTTTCCTAGGGCTGCAACGTTGGCAAGTTTGCCCACGTTCTGCTTTAGGGAGTTTTTTTTGAAGTAATGAAGGCAAGTGCTAACAAACAAATAGCAATGCCTACTCTCAATTGGATAGGAAAAGAAAACGTCATCAACCACCACCACGATGTGGCGTTCCGCACACTGGATGAGAAATACACCTTTATCGCCGATGACAGGGATGCATCGAATGCATCCGCCAACCATTCCGAAAACAAAATCATCCACGGTGACAACCTCGAAGCCCTCAAGGCGCTGCTGCCCGAATACGAAGGGCGCATCAAGTGCATCTACATCGACCCTCCCTATAACACAGGAGCTTCTCCTGAAAACGGCGGGTGGATTTACTATGACAATGTGGATTCTCCACGTATCCGAAAATGGCTAGGTCAAGTTGTTGGCAAAGAATCCGAAGACCTCAGCCGACATGACAAATGGCTCTGCATGATGTATCCGCGTCTGAAATTGTTGCAAAAACTCCTGAGCGACGACGGCGCCATTTTTATCTCTATCGACGACAACGAACAGGCCAATTTGAAATTGATTTGCGACGAGATTTTCGGGGCGGGGAATTTTGTAGCTTGTTATTTATGGAACAAAACATCAACGCCTCCTGCATTGTCAAAAAAAGTAAGACGAACACATGAATATATTCTTTGTTATAACAAAAATAACGATGACAAAAAATACGTAGGCTTAATTAATGAAGATGGCGATGCTCCGTTATTAAACGAAATCAACAAAGAGGTTATATTATCATTCCCTGCAAACTATGTAACGACAAATCTAAAAAATGGAGTATATGAGGCTGGAGAAAAAGAAAGGGTCACACTTCTTGATGATGTTGAAGTCATTAATGGCAAAATTGTAAGTCCGTTTCGTTTAAAAGGTCATTTCCGTTGGATTCAGGAAACACTTGATGATGAAATTAAAGAACATTGCAAACTAATTGTGAAGTCAGAAAAATTTGCTATACGTTATTGTCGACAAAATGATAGAATAGTAGCACCTCCGAATTTTATTACAGAGCGGTTCTACTTAGGAACTGCAATAGACAAAACAACTGGTGTTGACACTAATGAAAAGGCAGGAAAAGAACTATACAACATCTTGGGGAAGAAAATATTTAATTTTCCTAAACCAAATACTCTAATTGCATATTTTATAAACTTTCTTTGCGACAAAAACAGCATCATCCTCGATTCTTTTGCCGGTTCAGGCACAACGGCGCATGCCGTTTTGAACCTCAACAAGGCGGACGGAGGCCACCGCAAATTCATCCTTGTGGAAATGGAGGATTATGCCGAAACAATTACAGCCGAGCGTGTACGTCGCGTGATAAAAGGCTACGGTGAGGGCAAAAATACAGTAGAAGGCACGGGCGGCTCGTTTTCGTTCTACGAGTTAGGCGAAACCGTTTTTAATGAAGATGGTTATCTGAATGAATCCGTCGGCACCGAAAAAATCAAGGAATATATCTGGTATTCAGAAACACACACACCCTATGTGGGGGCAAAAAACAAAACACAATACCTGCTAGGTCAACATAACGGCACGGCGTACTATTTCTACTACGAAAGAGAAAAAATAACCACACTCAGTCACGAAACATTAAACGTCATTAGCCAGAAAGCCGAAACATACGTCGTTTACGCCGACCAATGTGTGATTGACAGCGAATGGCTGTCAGCACACAACATTATTTTCAAAAAAATACCACGCGATATAAGAAGATTTTAATTATGGAACTAAAACAATATCAACAAGATACACTTAATGACCTTGCAGCCTATATGGAGCAAGTTGCTAATGACAATAATTTGCAGAAGGCCTATACTAATTTCTGGCTCAAGAAAGGAATTGACATCAGTAGTATCGAAGGCAATCGCTTTATACACAGCTACGATAACAGCACTGTTCCAGGAGTTCCTCGCGTGATGTTCAAAGTGCCTACTGCAGGAGGAAAGACATTTATTGCCGCTAATGCATTAAAAGTCATCTTTGACCACCTTCCTTCCGAACATCCTCGTGTAGTTGCCTGGTTTGTGCCCAGTGACAGCATTTTAAAACAAACAGTCAAAAATTTAAGCAATCCACAACACCCATATCGACAACGTATTAACACACACTTCAACAATCATGTTGTGATAGTTGATAAAGAAATGGCTTTAGCTGGCATAGGTATTCAACCTAATAACATCAATGAACAACTTACCATTTTCGTATTAAGCGTACAGTCGTTTATTCCTCAAAAAAACAAGAAAGGGGAATTAACCAACGAAGGATTACGATCTTTGCGAGAAAATTCAAGTTTAGCAGCTTATGCCAACTTTGTAAATGAAAACAACAAGGTCGATAATGCTGACGAAACATCTTTGCTACAAGCAATTGCTTGTTTAAACCCTGTTGTAATTGTTGATGAAAGTCACAATTTTGGTTCTGATATGCGCATCGATGCTCTTACACAAATTAATCCGTGTTTCATTCTCGACCTCACAGCCACACCGCGTGAAAAAAGCAACATTATCAGTTTTGTCGATGCAAAAAAACTGAAAGATGCCAATATGGTAAAACTACCTATAGTTCTTTATAATCGCGAATCAACTGAGGATGTACTGTTTGATGCCATACAATTGCAACGCACTTTAGAGAAAAGAGCAATACAGATGCGAGAAAAGGGAGGTAGATATATCCGCCCCATTGTCCTTTTTCAAGCGCAGCCCAAGAGTGATAAAGACAATGAAACATTTGATAAAGTAAAACAGAAACTTGTAGCTGCGGGCATTCCGGAAAATTTCATAAAGATAAAAACTGCCGAAAAAGATGAATTAAAAAATCATGACTTAATGGATGAAGAATGCCAAGTGCGTTATATCATTACCGTAAACGCATTGAAAGAAGGTTGGGATTGTCCGTTCGCTTATATCTTAGCATCTCTTGCAAACAAAACTTCACAAATAGATGTAGAACAGATTGTTGGACGTGTATTACGACTACCTTACACCACAAAGCATGCTGATGAATTTCTGAATTTATCCTATGTTTTTACTTCTTCAAATGATTTTCGACAAACTATCGAATCTGTTATCAAAGGATTGAATAATGCTGGTTTTTCATCAAAAGATACGCGCATAGCAGATACTTCAAGTGCAGAATCTGAAATGACAGGCTCCATACAACAGCCTGAAACCACATTGTTTAGCAATACTGACGATGTTATTACAACGAACAGCGATTCAACAACCGAGAATATTGAATTTGATGAAACGTCACTAAAAACGCGCTTAGAAAAGCAGGATGAACCAACTGAATCGAATAATAATAATAAAACATCAACCGACAATATACTCCAACAAGCACACACTGCTAACACACAATATGAAGAAGAGAACAGGGAGTCTTTTGACAGTTCAATACCTACAGATATAAAAGACAAAATCATGATATACTCTATAAAAGAGGACTTTAAAAGCATTGCAAAACAAATAAAATTGCCGCGATTTGTAAAAAAAATAGCTTCAGCATCTATCTTCCACGAGGAGGGCGAAATGACACTATTAACTAAAGCTATGTTGACAGAAGGATTCATTTTGGAAAACGCTGATAAAAATATAACCTTTGAAGATACATTACAAGAAGCCGTCCGTATCGATCTCGAAAAACGCAGCGAAGGAGAATATGTTCCAAAACAATACAAGATGGACGAAAGACAATTGCAAGCTGTTCGGAAACTCTTTGCTGGCTACGGTGTTGAATCCAAACGAAACCAATTAACAGGTAAAATTGCAAAACGACTTCACTTTGATGAAGTGAACGAACCTCACATAAGCAACTATATCAGAAGTGTTTTGTCAAACAAAAACGATGAGGAACTGATGGATTTGTTTAACAGAGACATCGTAGTAGAGCGTGCCTTCAAGCGCAAAATCGATTCTCTTGTGGCTGATTACCAATATCAAAATTTCAAAACGCTTCTTGACAAAGGACAAATCAAATGTGAGGAACAATACATTTTTCCAAAGGAACTGACTCTTGCTCACAAAGTTGTAGGATTATCGAAAGGGCTTTATACAGAAGAAGGCGATATGAATAATTTCGAGTATCAAGTAATTACTCATGTCGCTAATCTTGACAACATCCTATTTTGGCACCGCAACCCTGAACGCGGACAAGGGTTTTGCATCAACGGCTATTTGAATCACTATCCTGATTTCATCATCTACACTCACAAAGGAAATACCATTTTGCTTGAAACCAAAGGCGATGACCGTGACAACACCGATAGCCGACTTAAACTCGAACTCGGATCTGCATGGGCGAACAAAGCAGGAGACAAATATCGCTATTTTATGGTATTTGATAATACGAGAATTGATGGTGCATACACTAAGGAGAGTTTTCTAGACATAATAAGAGAATTATAAACAGAACCAATATCCTAACCCGACTGGCAATGGATGCAAGATTATATCAAAGGATTGCCCTATTCCGCCTGTATATAACCACTAAACATCGTTAGCACAACAACGTCCTCCGTTTCTCCTATTCCCCTACCCGCGGCGCATTTTCACATTTTTCCATTGCACCATCATACCGGCGCCGCGCACACATCATCGGGGCTTTCCGTTGCTACCAAGGGTGAACCCCTAACGGGGTTCGGGATTGCGGATTGACATTTACCGTTGCCTCCAAGGGTGAACCCCTGACGGGGTTCATTTGTCGTGCATCCAATAATGCCGCCTCATTTCATTTTGCGTGGAAGCCGCATGCGGCTTGCAAAATACGAGGCAGCGTGTAGCGACAAGAAAAATCGCCTGTTTGAACACCGTGAGCGCAGCGAAACGGTGTGAGTTTCGATTTTTCAGCGGCGCTGCCCGTTTTTTAGCAAAATGAAATGCCAGCGGCGAAGGCAACTTTTCTTTGCAACTTTCTTTTTTTGCCCGAAAAAGAAAGTTGAACTAATATTAATCAACAGCGCTGCGCGGAAATCGTCGGGGCATTCTGTTGCTACCAAGGGAGAACCTCTAACGGGTTCGAGAATGCGGAT
>JAEERB010000087.1 GCA_016285615.1 Bacteroidales bacterium | reverse complement strand
TTAACACATTGCACGTCAAGTTCGAGTCGCATTATATGACCGTATGTTTTCCAATACAGTATGGCAAGGGTATCATCATAAATACAACCTTGCAAATCACTGCCATACGTGATATTGCCAGTTATATCAATGGAAGGAGCCAAGTTTACGCCCATTCCTTTTACCCATATTATAGAGTCATAATCATACACTTTGGTGATAAAAATACTGCCGTCCTTTTCCCCATTTGAGTCAAAGTGTTCGTACTCTCCAACCCACTTGTCGCGGTAATCGGCGGGTTCTTTTTCTTTTTGACAAGAATAGAACAAGATATTGGCTAAACACATAGCTATTAGAATTATATATAAAGCATTATTTCTTGTCATGACGTAAAATTTAACGGGTGATTATCATTTGTTGAATAGTTAAATTCATTTGATTTTCTTTCCATGAAATTTGATTTCGTCTGAAAATGTAGAAAAATCAATATGCCGTACAACAACAATACTATCTTCAGCGTAAAAACTTCCAAAATATCTTGTATAAGAGGAAAAGTTTCCGTAGAAGTCCACAGAGGACACGAATTTTGCATCTATGCCTCCATAGCAGTAAAAATACAGTGCAGAATCAAGGCTTTTAACTTTTTCAACTCTGATAAATATTTGCCAAGGCGCTGCTCCGGTATGGGGATCATAAAGACATGAATATTCTCCCACCCATTTGTCGCGGTAATCGGTGGGCTCTTTGATTTCTTCCTTGTGGCAAGCGCAGAACAGGCCGCCAATAAGGCATAAGACAAAAACAAGAAGAAGATGTTTTTTATTCATGGTAAGTATTTTGGGCAAAGATATATAATATTTTTTTATGCTATTGATTTATGCAAAAAAAGCCCCATTGATGAAGGATGTTGATCAATGGGGCTGGGAGATGAGCAGGTGGTGTTATATCTCCACCTCTTCCTTAAATTTGGGGATGTAGGTCTTTTTGAGCCCTGCGTCGTGCAGGTGCTGTTCGTACTCTGTGCGCGACTCGTCCTCGCCGTGCACGATGAAGATTTTCTTCAGCGTACGGGTCTTCTGGTTCGAGAGGTATTGTATCAGTTCGTGGTAGTCGGCGTGGCCCGAGTAGGCCTCGATGCTCTTGACGGCGGCGCGTACTTTGTATTTGACACCGAAGATGGAGACTTCTTTGTCGCCACGCAAAATCTTGGCCCCCAGTGTGGTGGGTGAGCAATAGCCCACCGACAGGATGGTGGTCTTTGGGTTTTCTATGTTGTTGGCCAGGTGGTGCTTAACACGGCCGGCCTCCATCATGCCCGATGCCGAGATGATGATGCAGGGGCGGTTGTAAGTGTTGAGTTTCTTCGAGTCGTCGATGGTGCGCACATAGTGCAGGTTTTCGAATCCGAATGGGTCGGGGTCGGTCTTGATGTACTCCTGCATCTCCTCATTGAAGCAGTCGCTATGCAGGCGGAAGATGTTGGTGGCGGAGGTGGCCAAGGGGCTGTCCACGAAGATGTCCACATCGGGCAGATTGTTTTTCTTTTTCAAGTTTTGCAGGGCAAAGACAATATCCTGGGTTCTTCCGATGGCGAACGAAGGGATAATGAGCTTGCCGCCCCGTTGCAGGATGGCGTCTTTCACCACCAGCATCAGCTCCTCTTCGGCGCGGTCGATGGTGCTGTGCAGCCTATTGCCGTAAGTTGATTCGGTGATGATGTATTGCGCCGGCGGGAAGGATACGGGGTCGGGGAGTATCTTCTTGTTGTAACGGCCGATGTCGCCCGTGTAGCAGAGCGTCTTCACCGAGCGTCCCTCCTTGATGGTCATGTAGATGGCCGAGCTGCCTAACATGTGCCCCGTGTTGATAAAGCGTACCGAGAAGTCGGGGGTGATGCTGAAGGGCAGGTCGTAGGGTATGCTGACAAAGAGGTGCATACAGGCAGCGGCGTCTTTCATGGTGTAGATGGGCTCTACCGGCGGCAGCTTCTGCAGAGCTCTCTTCTTGTTAAACTGCACGGTCTCAGCTTCTTGAATCTTACCCGAGTCGGGCAGCATGATGGAACAGAGGTCGCGGGTGGCAGGCGTGCAGAAGACGGTGCCTTTGAAGCCCAGCTTGTGGATGTAAGGTATCAGGCCCGAGTGGTCGATATGGGCGTGCGACAGTAGCAGGTAGTCAATCTCGGCGGGGTCGAAGCCGAGGTCGCGGTTCATGGCGTCGGTCTCCAGACCCTTGCCCTGATACATACCGCAGTCTAACAATATTTTCTTTCCTTGTTTGGTGGTGAGCAGAAACTTGCTGCCCGTAACTTCGGAGGTGGCACCTAAGAAATCTATCTTCATGATTACAATTTATAATTTATAATTTACAATGTATAATGATGATTCAATTCACAATTCACAATTCACAATGCATAATTAAAAAACAAAGAACAAATTCCATAATTCTTAACTTCTCACTTCTCACTTTAGTTTCTTAACTTCTTCTCATTATCTACTTCAACGATTCAACAATTCAACACTCAACAATTCAACAACATTTCACTTTTCTTCACTCCTCATCCTCAAACACATTGACGTGCTGCACATAGTGGCGCCATTTGTCCAGTACCGCCTGGAAGTCTTCGGGCAGCTCCGAGTCGAAGAACATGGACTTCTTGGTCACGGGGTGGGTGATACCTAACGACTTGGCGTGCAGGGCTTGGCGTGGCATCAACTGGAAGCAGTTGTCGATGAACTGTTTATACTTGTTGAAGGTGGTTCCTTTCAGGATGCGGTCGCCGCCGTAGGTGGCGTCGTTGAACAGCGGGTGGCCGATATGCTGCATGTGCACGCGAATCTGGTGTGTGCGGCCCGTTTCGAGGCGGCACTCGATGAGGGTCACGTAGCCGAAGCGTTCCAGCACTTTGTAGTGGGTGACGGCGTGCTTGCCGGCCTCGCCGTCGGGGAAGACGGTCATGCAGGTGCGCTCTTTGGGGTGGCGGCCCACGTTGCCCGTGACGGTGCCCTCGTCCTCTTTAAAGTCGCCCCACACTAAGGCTTGGTAGGCGCGGTTGATGGTGTGGTCGAAGAAATCCTTGGCCAGCGTCATCTGGCTGTACTCGTTTTTGGCCACAATCATGATGCCCGAGGTGTTCTTGTCGATGCGGTGCACCAGCATCGGTTTCATCTCTTCGCCGTCGCGACCCTTCTTGCCCTGCAGGTGGTAGGTGAGGGCGTTGACCAATGTGCCCGTGTAGTTGGCGTAGGCGGGGTGCACCACCATGCCCGGCGCTTTGTTGATGACGATGATGTCGTCGTCCTCGTAGGTGATGTTGAGCGGGATGTTCTCGGGCAGCACCTCCGTATCGCGTGGCGGGTTGGGCATCAGTACGGATATAACATCCAGAGGATGAACACGATAGTTTTGCTTTTCGGGCTTCCCGTTGACGAGGATGCAGCCTGCTTTGGCGGCCTGTTGCACCTTGTTGCGCGAGGTGTTGGCAATCAGATTCTGCAAATACTTGTCTATGCGAATCAGGTCGGTGCCTTTGTCTGCCACGAATCTAAAATGCTCGTACAGTTCGTCTTTCTCTTCTTCGGGAGCGAGGTTGTCGCCAAGATCGGTCTCTTTCGTGCTCATCAGGTTTTGTTTGGAACTGCAAAGCTACGAATAATTGTTGAATTGTTTAATTGTTGAGTGTTGAATTGTTGAGTTGTTAAAGTGAGAAGTTAAGAAACTAAGGAGTTAAGGAGTTAAGAGAGGTGGAAGTGTTTAATTGTTGAGAGAATGGCAAAAAACAAAAACGCCGAGGTTTCCTTCGGCGTTTTGTGGTGGTGCTGACGGGAATTGAACCAGTGACACACGGATTTTCAGTCCGTTGCTCTACCAACTGAGCTACAGCACCTCCTTTGGTTTGAGGCTGCAAAAATAGCACTTTTTTTAATTCGTGCAACGATTTGCGTTGTTTTTTTTAAATGTAAATATTTAAATAGTTGATATTCAATATAAAATGTTGTGTGTTATGTGGAACAAAGAATAGTTAAGAAGTTAAGAAACTATGGAGTTAAGTAGTGAAGAGCAGAAATCTGAAGGTGGCAAACCGTAGAGACGGGGCACGCCCCATCTCTACAATTTTCAGTTTTCAACTTTCAGTTCTCAGTTCTCCTCTCTCCTCTCTCCTCTCTCCTCTCTCCTCTCTCCTCTCACAACGTATCCCCAATATGTTGGTAGGTGTTGTGGTTGCTGCGGAACAGTTCGAAGAAGCTCTCTTTCGACTTTTTGGGCACCTTGATGGTGTATTTTTTCTCGCCCACGGTCAGCTTTTTGCTCCGTAGCCACGGGTTGAGCTCTTTCAGTTCGCGGTAGGTGGTGTGGTGGTCCTGGGCGAACTTGTAGAGGTCGGCGATGGAGGTGGTGACTTCCACATCCTTGGTGGGGATGGGCGAGTAGAGGTCGGCTTTGGTGAGGCGCACGCCGTACTGCTGCGGGTTTTCGAAGATGCACTTGTATGCCAGTATGCGGTACATGTAGCGGGCCGTCTCCTGGTTGAGGTAGAGGTCCCAGTAGTTGTCGCACGACTGGGTGGTCATGTTCTTCTTCACGCCGCCTTCGCCCATGTTGTAGGCGGCGGCTGCCAATGCCCAGCTGCCGAGTCGCTCTTTCGAGCCCTTCAGGTAGCGACAGGCGGCGCGGGTGGCCTTCTCCACATGGTAGCGCTCATCCACATCCTCGCGCACCTCCAGGCCGTACAACTTGGCGGTGGCGTCCATAAACTGCCAGAAGCCCGCGGCCTTGGCGGGTGATACCACCTGGCGCAGGTTGCTCTCGGCCATGCAGAGGTACTTGAAGTCGTCGGGCAGGCCCTCCTCCTTGAGTATCGGCTCGATGACGGGCAGCCAGCGCCCCGACAGTTTGAAGGTCATCAGCGTGAGCGAGTGCTGGTAGCATACGCCAATCAGCTCGCGGTCAAGACTTTCGCGCACCCAGTAGATGTCCAGCGGCACCTCCTCGCCGGCAAAGGTCAGCTGCTCGGGAATGTAGGGTGCCGACAGTGTGTTGTCGTAGTAGCAACGCGGCGTGAAGTCGTCGTTCAGGGCGTCGTTTTGCTTGATGGCGTAGCAAGCCAGTCCGATGGTGAGCAGTACGCTCAGCCCGATGCACGCCACAAGAAGGATGCGTTTTTTCATAGTTGGGTCGTTTAGGCGTAGCCTCATGATGGATTTGAACAGATATGCAAAAATAATCTTTTTTGCCGTTCTTTTCCCTCTCGTGACTATCAAATAATTTGTATTTTTGCTCAGTATTCTACAGACGATATGGATTCAACGCAAAAAACTGAAAAACAGAAAGATAAAAGCAAAAACTGGCTCTTTCTCCTCATTGGAGTGCTAGTTGGTTTTGTGTTGAGTCTGTCGCTTTATCTCATTGACAAACATTTCTTTCCCGAGCATGTGCGTCTGGTCAAGATGATTGAGCGGGCGGTGCCAGGTGTGGATGCCGAGGAATCGGAGGGCGTGGCGGTGAAGCCGGCCCTCGTGGAGGCGCAGAACCATAAGGCGTCATTGGCCGCCGATACCTTGCGGGGCGATACGCTTCTGTTGGGCGATTCGTACGACAGCGATTTGGATGATGTTGACTTCATGATGGATGACTACGAAGCCGAGTTCGTCTCGGAGGACAAGATTGTGGCCAACCGGCGCGTGAAGGTGCGTTTTGCCGAAGCCGACACGCTCAAGCCGGCACAGACGGAGTATTTCCTGGTGGAGCAGTGGAACTCGCCCATCAAAAACCGCATCACTTACTATCGCGATAATCTGATGCTGAAAATCAAAGGCATGGATGTGTCGAAAATCGAAATCTATTACATCAAAGGCGAATATTACTTGCTGAATGGCAACCGCTACTACCAACTTAACAACACCACCTCGTTCGAAAAGCTGACCGAGGCGAGTGTGGTGCCGATGTAACAGAAGTTTCTAGTTTTCTTTTAGTTCGTAAAATGTGTAGCCGCCGTCGCGGTTAAACCAGGTCATTTGGCGCTTGGCGTAGCGGCGGGTGTGCGTCTTGATGTCTTCCACCGCTTGTTCCAGCGACAGTTTGCCATCCATATAGTCGAACAACTCCTTGTATCCCACGGTGTTGAGGGCGTTGAGGTGCTTGAATGGGTAGAGACTTTTGGCTTCGTCGAGCAGGCCGTGGTCCATCATCACGTCCACGCGCCGATTGATGCGGTCGAACAGATCCTCGCGCGGGCGCACCAGGCAGTATTTCACGATGTCGAAGTCGCGTTCTTTGGCCTCGCCACCTAACTGTTGTGAGAAGGGGCGGCCGGTCTGCAGGCACACTTCCAGTGCGCGGATGAGGCGCTTGTGGTTGGCCATGTCGGTGGTGCGGCAGAAGTCGGGGTCGAGGAGGCGCAGCTGTCGGCGTAGGGCTTCGATGCCCTCGCGTTTGAACAGTTCGTTGACCTGTTGGCGTATGTCGGGGTCGGGGTCGGGCAGCGGGTCAATGCCCTTGCAGACGGCGTCGATGTAGAGGCCGCTGCCGCCGGTCATGATGACGAGGTTGCTCTGCGCGAAGAGCTGCGGCAGTAGTTGCAGCACATCCTGTTCGTAGCGCGACACGCTGTAGTAGTCGTGGATGGAAAGGGTGCCGATAAAATAGTGGTCGGCCTGTCGCAGCTCTTCGTCGCTGGGGCAGGCCGTGCCTATTTTCATTTCGCGGTAAAACTGGCGGGAGTCGGCCGAGACGATGGGCGCATGTTGTTGTTGCGCCAGCCGAATGGTGAGTTCGGTCTTGCCAACAGCCGTCGGTCCAGTGATGACCAGCAGGGTGGGTCGGTTAAAATTCGTTGAAATCTCCAAAGCCATCCATGTTGCTGTAGTCTTCTTCATCGAGACCGTCGCCGTAGCCGGTGTCCATGTCGTCGTCTTCCTCTTCGAGGAATTCGTCGAGCGGGTCTTCCAGGTGGATATTCTTCGGCGTCTCTTTGGGCAGTGTCTTCACCGAGCTGGTGCAGCGCGGGTAGTCCACGCCATCTTCGGCCTGCAAGGTCTTCAGCAACTCGATGTAGAAGGTCTTGGGATTCAGAAAGTCGTATTCATAGATGATATGCTGATGCGGGTCAGAGATGAACTTTTTCAGCACCGACTCTTTCATTACAAATTTCGGGAGATGCGATTTGGCGCCGAAGTCTTCCTCTTCTTCATATTCCGGTTCAACGGCTTCGCTATCGTCGCCCATGTCAATCAAGGTGATCTCCTTCTGCTTGTTCCATTTGGTGTCGCAAACGAAGAATGATGACAACTCGTTGCCAGTGAGCCCGATAGACGAGAAGAGAATGTGGTGGAACGACTCGAAATTGTCGGAGGAAAGGATTTCAATGTCGCGACTGAAGTCCTCCACTTCATCGTAATAAACCCTGAATTTGTAAATGTACTGCATGGCTGGTTGATGATTTGGTTGTTTGTAGAGACGTTTCATGAAACGTCTCTACGTAAAATTATTCCATATTGTGAAATACGTTGGTCACGTCGTCGTCCTCTTCGAGTTTCTCCAGCAGTTTCTCCACTTCTTCTTTTTCCTCGTCAGTCAGCTGTTTCATATCGTTGGGGATACGTTCGAACTTGAACGACTTGATTTCGAAGTTGTTCTCTTCCAGATATTTCTGGATAGGACCGAAGTTTTGGAATTCGGCATAGATCACGATTTCGTCATCTTCGGCGAAGAGTTCTTCCACGCCGTAGTCAATCAGTTCCAGCTCCAGTTCTTCGAGGTCGATACCCTCTTTCTGGGCGATGGTGAAGACGCATTTGCGGTCGAACAGGAAGTCGAGCATGCCCGAGGTGCCGAGGTTGCCGCCGAACTTGTTGAAGTAGCTGCGCAGGTTGGCGACGGTACGCTGGTTGTTGTCGGTAGCGGCTTCAATGAGCACGGCCACACCGTGGGGTGCATAGCCTTCGTAAACCATCTCTTTGTAGTCGGAGGTGTCCTTCTCGAAGGCGCGCTTGATGGCTCTTTCCACATTGTCTTTCGGCATGTTTTCCGAGCGGGCGGTCTGAATGAGCAGACGCAGGCGGGCGTTACCTGAAGGGTCGGGGCCACCGGCTTTGGCTGCAATTGTTATTTCCTTGCCCAGACGCGTAAAGGTTCTGGACATATTTCCCCATCTTTTAAATTTTCTAGCTTTTCTAAATTCAAATGCTCTTCCCATAGTTTAATCGTATTTTTATATGTATTAAAGTGCAAAAATAATAAAATTCGTTCTATCGGTAAAAAGGGGAATTATTTTTTTTGAGACAACGGAGCCTTCCTCTCAACGGTGCCTGAGCTTGTCGATGGCACCGTCCAACAACCACTTGCAAAAATAGGAATATTATTTAAATATTAGCAAATAAACATTAGACAATCAAGATCTGCTTCTATATTCTTACGCGTTTACTAAATAAATCAATTATAGAATAATACACCCAAAACTTCTGTTTTGTTGCTGTTAGTTTTATATAAAAATAAATTAAAATAAAAATTTTTATATCTTTGCATTTTAAATAGCAAAGGTATGAAGGGTAGGATTTTAATTAAAAAGGAAGATCAGATGGATACGGTTCTGTCTGATAATGAGTTATTTGATGACGCATGTGTCATTATTGAGCAGGCACACGTTTCGGCATATCGTCATGTGAATGAGACTTTGATAAAGCGAAATTGGCTTTTGGGCATGCGTATTCAGCATGAGGTGTTGAAGGACAAGCGGGCTGGGTATGGTGAGCAGGTGGTAAAGAATCTTTCTATTGCCTTGGTAAACAAGTATGGAAGGGGATTTCAAGTTGCCAACTTATACCACTTTATCGCCTTTTATAATTGTTTTCCAAACATTTTCTACGCAGTGAGTAGAAAATCTGACGACGATGCAGAAAACATTTTCCACGCAGTGAGTGGAAAATGTTGCAACGAACACATTTCTAATATTTTGCAGTCAGTGACCGCTAGATCTCCCGTCCGCCTTTCCTGGACACACTATCGCATCATTCTGCAAGAACAAAACGCCGATGCCCGCGCTTGGTATGAAAATGAAGCAGCTAACGAGATGTGGAGCACCCGCACCTTGCAACGCAACATCTCGTCGCAGTATTACCATCGTATGCTTAAGTCCCAAGACAAAACAACCGTTCACGATGAGATGGTGAAACTGACGAATCCTTTGCAAGACAAACTGGAATATCTAAAGAACCCCGTAGTAGCCGAGTTTCTGGGATTCAAGAATGACACAGCATACACCGAGAACGACTTGGAGCAGCGCATCATCGACCATTTGATTCCTTTCTTGATGGAATTGGGTAAGGGCTTTACGCTGGCCGACCGCCAAAAGCGTATCCATACCGAGAAGGAGGACTATTATATTGATTTGGTGTTCTACAACTACAATCTGCGTTGTTTCGTGTTAATTGATTTGAAGACCACAAAACTGCGCCATCAAGATGTGGGACAAATGGACATGTATGTGAGGATGTACGACGAGATGATGATTCCGCAAGGGCACAACCCTACCATTGGACTGTTGCTCTGTGCCGATACCGACGAGGATGTAGCACATTATAGCGTGCTGAACGGCAACGACCAACTCTTTGCTGCGAAGTATCTCACTTATATGCCCACACAAGAAGAACTTCGCCGCGAGATTGAGCAACAGAAGGTGTTTTATATGTTACAAAAAGAGGGGAAAAGCTCATTCGCTTAACTTGATGTAGAATTTTCCGATACCAAGTTTTCTTCTACAAATCGTCGATGGCCGAGCTGCGAACCTTCTCCGAGTTGGCTTTGTCGTAGTAGGAGAGGCGGACCATGCCCTCGTCATGATCTGAGCCAGGCACAATTGACAATTCAAGACGGCCCAGGTCGGTGGTGAAGGTGGAGTACCATTCGTACTGGTCTTCGTGTAGTGCATCCATAATCAACATGTTACTGGATGATTCATTGATATATTTGTCAGTAAACCGTTCTCTTGAATCTGACGGATAGCCATATTTCTCGGTGAGCATCGATTTTAGGGTTTCATAATCTCCGCGCAGCGACGACCAGGTCTCTTTTGCGGGGAATAGCACGGCGATATGGCTTACCACGTCGCAGTTTTTGAGGGTGGAGACGCCGACGAGGCAGTTCTTGTAGCCGGCAAAGTCTCCCGACAGGATGGCGATGCCGTCTTGGGTGCCTTCGTAGTGGAAG
>JAEERB010000086.1 GCA_016285615.1 Bacteroidales bacterium | reverse complement strand
AGAGTGTCTGAGCGATACCAGTGGCGGTGTATTGTGTGGCCAACAGTGATGCGCTAACTCCGACAAACGGTCCGAAGATGGTGGAGCCCAACGCACACCACATGGCTTTACGGTCGCTAACGGCATTCTTCAGTTGTGTCAGGCCATCCTTGGTAAAGAGCATCAGCGACAAGAAGAAGCCCAACAATCCGATATAGGTGCGAATGGTAGTAGCGGCGAATGGTACGCAGAGGCTGACAGGCAAGGGCAATAACGCACCTTCAAAGACGGCATCTTGCGAGATGTTGAGTGCTGCGAGCGCCGCATCGTAATGCTGAAGTCCCATCTTGCTGAGTACCAAGCCAAAGCCCTGACCTACACCAGCCATTATCGCATAAAATATGCCTTTTGCAGGCAGTTTGAAATGCAGTCCGCGATGCTCTGCAGAATCACTTTTGGAGAGAATAGAGAGGGCGATGCCGCTCAAGGTGATGACCATACCGAGGATCGCGATGGGGCGCATCTGCTCACCGAGGAGAATCCGTCCCGCGATGGCGGCTGTAGGTGCCGAAAGAGTCATGAAGAGTTGCCCGAAACGCGAACCGATATGGATATAGCCCTGCATCAGGCAGTAGTCGCCAATAACATAGCCCACCAGCCCCGACATCAGCATCCAAAACCAGGTACCGCCGTCGGCGTAACGCGGATATGGCACACCCATCACCAGCCAGAGCGTCAGAACGAGGAACAGCAGCGACATCGACATTCGCATGATGTTGAACGACAGCGATCCCATGCGTTTTGAACCCACTTCGGCAAACAAAGCGGTGGCAGTCCACGCGAGTGCAACACCCAAAGAAATCAATTCACCTACGAACATTGATTACGATATTCCATTTTGAATCATAGAAACAATCCTTTGCGCCACCTCTTCGGGATGGTCCACTAGCAGTTGACCATGGTTCATCTTCGGGAAAACCTCCACGTGCGCATCGGGACAGAGTGACAGCAAATGTTTGGCCTGCGGCTTGGCAACGAAAGCCTCCTTGGTGCCGTGCCAATAATGGATGTCGGCTCCGTAGATAGATTCCAACTTATTGGTATATACCGATTTATAGCCTTCCAACACTGCGCGTGTTTTGTCCGACGGATAGACTTTCTTCACTTCATCAAGCAGCACATCAAAATAGTGTGAGTGGAAAAGCCACTGCCAGAAGCCAGTCCAATGGTAGCAGGTCCAGACATTGAAGGCCTGATAATAGCGCAGCGGTCCCACGGTCCACTTGGGCAGCGGCAGCAGTGGTGCGGCATCCATAATGGCATGATTGACAACTATTTCGTTGCGTTCCAACATCCGCGAAAGAATCTTTCCACCCAGCGAAAGACCGTAGGCAATATCCAGTCGTCCGTTAAAGTGCTCTTGCACATAGCGAATGGTCTGCACAGCCTGGTCGTCAACGGAGGTGAAGCGGGACGGCTTGCCAAGCAAGAAGCCATCGATATCCGCTGTAATGATGAGGAATTGCCCTTTTAGCAGTTCCACTAATGGCAGGAAAATCTCATGCGACACGCCCAAGCCTGGCAGCAGCAGCAGTGTAGGTTTATTGTCGTTGCCGAATGTCTTGAAATCCATATTACGATACTATCAACGAATAAATCCAAGCCCCTATCAAGCACGGTATCAGACCGATAAGCATGCCCCATAGAGATTGCACGAAATGGTATAGTTTCTGATGATAAGCCTTATCCATGTGTTCGGTGCCAGGCAAACGAACGCCTTTCAGGTTGGCGAAGAGCACCCAATCGAGAAAGAAGCAGTCGTACCAATCGATAACAAGCCAGATGCCGTAGCTTAATGCAAACGCCGACCAGAAGTTGTAGGCGCCAGCAAGCCACATCAGGCCTAACATCAGGGCAAGTGCCACCAGCAATGCACAGCCTTTCTTGAGCAGGACGGTTTTTGAAAAGAACTTTGAAGGCACCCGTTCGTGCGTCTTAAAATACTCTTCTTGAATATCTTGCGGGTAATCGTGAATCCACCACACAGGATTTTTCAGCAAGGGAATCAAAATCATGGCCGTAAAAGCGGCAGTCATAACAATGGTTTCGATAATGATAATAGTCCAGTTCATAATATCATGTAGTTATGCGCTGGCAAAGGTACGGAAAAAGTAAAGACTATTATTTTTCAAAAACAGCATAAAATACTCTATTTTAATAAATAACTTTAAATAACAACTTTTTCTAGAATCTTAACAAATCTTAACATAAAAAATTTGGTTTGATCGATGAACCATTATACCTTTGCACCGAAAAAAATTGATTAACAATCACATTTTGAAACAATTATATTATTAATCTATTAAAAAATTTAAGTTATGGAAAGATTAAAACAATTATTATCCTGTTTAGACGCGGAATCGGATGTTGAGAAAATCACGAAAACTTTTGAGGATATTGCAGAAATTCTTTTATTTAAAAGTTATATCAAGGCGAAGGATGGCAATTATAGAATGTTAGAGATTGAATTCTATTTTAAAAATAT
The DNA here is from genome assembly GCA_016285615.1 of Bacteroidales bacterium. Next base: position 7,666 of record JAEERB010000086.1, on the reverse strand, counting down.
TAATCACAAAGATGAAGTCACTATTATTCGCAAAGAAAAAGCTGGAATGTGGTGGTTGCATGATTGGGGGGTGGACCTGACTTTCATGAGTGAAGGGAAAGACTACTGTGGAGGAATACTGATTAGGAGCATTGCCAAAATAAACGATAAAAACGAGATGCAAGAACCTATGATTTGCGGTCCGCGAAACTGCTGTTGGGAATTATTCTATTCTTGTGCATTGGAAAAAGATAGTGCTCCTCAAATCATTGTAGGAAATAAAAGAATGTCTGGAGCTATGAAAAGAAAGAAACGCATTCTCTCTGAAAAATCGAAAAAAGAAGATGGTGATTATCGATTCTATGTTGAGGAATTGGACATTGAACCGAACACTAAGTATAAAGATTCCCCTTGGAAATAATTACACCATGCTCTCCGACTCCCTTACCAACACCGTTTTCTTCTCTGAATGGTTGCCATCCGTCTGCCCCACCCCCTTTCACGACATCGTCAAAATACTGAACAACAATCACATACATCATCAACTCTTGTCAAAAACCAACGACATCTGGTGTCGCGATTATATGCCCATACAAACTGACGGCAATCGTTACGTGTCCTACAAATACAATCCTGATTACCTACAAGCCAAGCACAAACGGCGATACATCACTGACGTGAACAATGTAGGAAATATCAATTTCCTACAGCAGTCGGAAATGGTGGAACTGGACTTGGTGCTCGATGGCGGCAATGTGGTCAAGTGCGGCAACAAGATCGTAATGACGGAGAAAGTGTTCGCAGAGAATAACGACAAATCGCGCAGTGAGGTGCAACGGCTTCTGGAAGAGGCGTTTCAGTGCAACATCGTTTTCCTGCCGTGGGACAAAAACGAGAAGTATGGGCACAGCGACGGCATTGTCCACTACATCGGTGATAACCGCATGCTGATGACCAACTATGACGATTTCGACAAGAAATTTGCACAGGATTTTCTGCGGATTTTGGAAAAACATTTTGATGTTACTGTTCTGAAATACAATGTAAAACGACAACACAAGCGCAGCTGGTCGTACATCAACTATCTGCAAATCGGCCAATTAGCACTCGTTCCGCAGTTAGGGATCCCAGAGGACGAACAAGCGTTGCAACAGATTACGGAGGCAATGCCGCAGTGCAAAGTCGTTGGTGTACCGGCATTGGAAGCCGTGCGCAAAGGCGGCGCACTGAATTGTATATCGTGGAATATCAAAGTATAGAAAATATGGAATACAGCTCTCGAAATAAAGTCATTTCTTACAAGGAATTGACCATTAACGAACTGAAAGTGTTGGCAGAGCAAGATAACAAGGTGGCCCAATTTTTCTTGGGCTTGATCAATCTAGATGAGACTGGAGTTGATAAGGATGAAATCATAGCGGTAGAATGGTTGACTAAATCCGCTGATCAAGATTATGAACCTGAAGAATTCTGTTTAGGAGGATGCTATAAGAATGATATTGGCGTTGGAAAAGACCTTGATAAAACCAATGAATTGTACTCTGAAGCCAAGATAAAAGAGGACAAAAAACAATTGGAATTAAAGGTTAGCAAGGAAAACTCAAAAGGGATAAAAATGGTTTCTCCTTATCAGGAATATGCCTTTTCCGAACCCATCATTCACCAAGCTGTTATGAATCAGATTGATTTTGCACTTCCCGATTGGATTTGGGAACATATCAATGAAGCATTTGAACATTATTGGGATGATGAAATTGGCGTAGGTGGCTATTTTGATTACGACACTATGTTCAATTCAATAAGAAAACAACTGATTGACGCACATATCTTCTATCCCGACCATCTACTATTCCGTGTCATCGAGGCCATATACAATTTTATTGATAAAATTCCAGGTGTTGTGATTCATGATTGAGTACTTCGTCACAGACCCGACCACAAACTAATGCCGATGAACTTGGTTGGAAAATTTTTAACTTTCAATATGTTAGCCTAGTATTTCGAGCGTTTGCCTTTTTGCTTGATAACAAACTTCTTGTACAGTTCGTCTTCGCTGAGACGAAGTAGTTTGGCGAAAAAGAAGACACTCGTATAAACGTGCGATTTGTTCGTGGGCGGAGAATAGAGGACACACTGGTCGGAGATGCCAGACAGGATGCTATATGCTTGTACGGCAAGTGGATACGGTATGCAATTGTCGTTTTTCGAGTGGTACATCACCACGGGAACTTGCGGCTGCCAATTCTCGATACAGTCATCCAAGCCGAAAACCTCGACCAGCTTGTGGTAAAGTGCCGTTGTAGTGTCCAATGTAGCGGGATGGAAATAGTCGGCGGGATCGTGGCTCTCTGTTATGTGTTCCACCTTGACAGAAAGGTCCCAAAGGCCGTCGTCGTAGGCGTTAAAGATGCTGTCCAAGCCCAACTCGAAAGATTTTGCGGAAAGAAAGTTGTTCAAGCACAGCGTGTCCATACGTTCTTTGTGGCCATTGAAAAGGCTACGTAGTCCTTGCACGAATACCATCGGTGTGCTGCCCATTTCCCTATTCAGTACAGAGTACTCATATAGTTTCATAGGCGTATATATGCCGCCGCCACACAAACTCCAACGCAGATTAATGCGTTTTGCCAAACTATCGGCCAACGAAGTCTCGATGTACCGCTGCGTTGCCAAAGCATAGCCAGCACCCTGACTATAGCCCGTGTTCCAGGTATGGAAATCGTCAGCCAGCGCTATGCCCGCATCCTGCACCACTTTGAGCGCAGCCAGCGCGCAATCGGCAGCACATTGGGCGTGATAGTTAAGCGCAATGAACGGCAGCGGTTTACCTTCAGTAACGCCACAACCATAATAATCCGGGAACACGCAGATCGTGTTATCGGCCGTGAGCACCGCCTCAAACGGCAGACTGTTGGAAGGTGCTATCGAATAGCTGGGGGCCAAAATGCGATGGTAAATCAGCATCTGAGAAGGTTTATTCTCAGGCAGAACGGGATATGTAACCAACCCAGAGAGCGTCACGGGCTCACCATTGGGTGCAACAGAGGGATAGGTAAAGGAGACAGCACGGAAAGTGGTCTTTCTAAGGCGATTTTTGCCTTGATTCAGCTCAAAATGATGCCTTCCGATATGCCCAGTGATAATACCTTTGAACGGACGGATGGGCACGTGAAGCACATCCAGCTGGCGGGCCATCGTTTCAATCCCTTCATTCCGAAGTTTACGATAGGTGTAATCCCGACTGCTCTGAACCGAATAAGACAAGTCGGCATTGCACTCCACGCCACCTCGAACAGACTGTGCCATAAGAGGATAGCCGCAAAGATATATCATTACGAAAAGAAAAAATCGCTTTTTTCTCATCTACCATGTTTTTATTTCCAACGTTTCAAGCTGGGATAGTACTGGCGAAGCACTTCCTTGTACTCTTCGCGATTGAGATTTTGGCCGGTATTCTTGTTAAATTCATCCACAAACCGGGCACAAAACTCCACCATCTCCTCCATCGTAAAATTGCCCGTAAAAGCGCCATCCTTAAAGCAATAGATGCAATATTCCTCGTTTTGGCTACCGTCGGCGTTGGTGCCAAGAATATCGTTAGTTAGTGGCATCCCGCAACTCTGACAAAATTTCTGTTCCATAAATTTGTTATTGAAAGCACAAAAATACTAAATTTTCACTCGCAACACCCTGATTGGCCTATCTTTACCTAGATATTGTGTTTCATCGATGCAGGTTTCGCCGGTGGGCACGAAGCCGCATTTCTCCATCACGCGACCCGAGGCGGGGTTGTCGATGAAATGACCGCTGACGAGGGACTTGATCTCCGTGGTCTTACGGATGTGGTCCAACATCAGGCGCAGCGCTTCCGTGCAAATGCCCTGATTCCAATAGGGCTTGGCCACCCAGTAGCCGCAGATGGGCTCGTTCTCGCGGGCGGGCAGCTTGCAGTCGCAAGAAGGTCCGTATCCCATCGCGCCGATGGCCTCACCGGTAGCTTTCAACTCAATAGCCCACGTGCATAGCGCGTCATTGAACACCGTGCGGATGATTTCCAGACTCTCCTCCACACTTTGGTGCGGCGCCCAGCCCGCACGGGGCCCTACCTCTGGGTCGGAGGCGTACTTGAAAAGTGATGCCGCATCACTGTCGCGCCACGGACGAAGCAGAATTCTTTCGGTTTGCATCATCATTTCACATCCTTTTTCATACAATAAACCGCCGCCACGGCTTCCACGAATCCGAAAACAAAATAGATGTTACTGATGGCATTGAAGCCCCACACCCACCATTCCAACGCAATCCACAGCATCAGAATAATGCCGCAAACGAGGACTGCGTATGGTGCGAGACAGTGTTTCTTGAACAGCAGAATAGCCGCCGCAAACTGAGGAATGCCGTTTAATGCCAGCAGCACGAAGCCCGATGGGATGAAGTCCTTGAAAAACACATCCGGCCAGGGCATCTTGGCGCGCAGCATTTGCAAAAGCGGCTCCATTCCCCACATTTGGCCAGTCGGGTCAACCCACATCATGACAGCGCCCGCCACCGCACCGATGCCGATAAACAAGGTCAAGAATTTTTGGAGCTTAATCATGCGGCAACAATTCAACTATCGTATAACTTTTGTAAATACGGGAGCCGCACCATTCGTAACGGTAACATACACCTGCATCTCTCCTGCCGGCGGCATATCCGGTCTGCACTCACGAGAAAGATCGACAGCGGTGAACAGATATTCCGTACCGTCGGGAATGGCACGAGTGGCCACCGTTTTAGCTTCGGCATGGATCATCGGATAGCCATCCACAGCCGCATTAAACACTGCGGCTTCTTCCTCATTTACAGGATGTTGCTCTGGAAATTCTTCCAATTTGACAAAGTCGCCTTCGAGGAAACCATTGGCTTTCAGAAACTGGTCCACCTCATTGGGCATAGCCTCCATACGTGCAGCACGAACGCCATAGCCGGGCAGTATCTCCGCATTGGGCTCTGCCACAACCAAATCCTTCACACTGGATTCTAATCCACCACTACCGAACGTGCAGAAAGGCACAATCTTCTTGCCACTCAAATCCACTTGGTCCAAAAACGTAGCCACTGGCGGAGCATACGTGCCAAACCAAACTGGGAAACCGAGGAAAATGACATCATATTGTGTTATATCCTTGGTCAGAGGTTGAATGTCAGGCAAAATGCCCTCTTCCCTCTCCTGCTTACCACGCTCAACGGTAGCCTGGAAATCGCCATCGTAGGGTTGCGCAGCAATAATTTCCTCAATATCAGCGCTCAAGCGTTTTGCAATCTCCTCAGCAACAGCTTTGGTATTGGAGGTTTGGGAATAATAGACAACCAACATTTTAGGGGCTTCTTCCTTAGGGGTTTCTTTCTTCTGACCGCAAGAAACGGCCGTCAATGTTAGAGTCGCAATGACCAGCATAATTTTTAATGATTTCATACGCAATAAGAATTTATAAAGTGCGAAAATACAAAAAAAGAGCTCAAATTTTGTATTTTTACAATCTCTTTTATTAACAAGAAAAACTCATATAAACATCTGACAATCAAAACTGTAAAAATACATCATGAAAAGAAGCGGCCTTATCCTTCTGTATATCTTACTATTTGTAGGTGCTTCGTTGCCACTCCATGCCCAAGCGCCCTACCGGCATAGCCTCGGTGCAACGCTCGGCACCACACAGGCTTTGTCGTACAAGACTTTCCCCACAAACCATTTCGCCCTCCAAATCGATTTAGGCCCCAAATATTGTTATGTGTATGGAAATCATCTATGGTCGCTCGAGATGGCGCCCAACTTCATGTACGAAGGACGGCTCAAGGGCAATTTGTACGGCTTCGTAGGCGGTGGTATCAGCTGGGGGTATGCTTTGAAAAGATACACGTACTATGATGCTTACGGGATGCAATCCAGCAAAATCAATCTCAAAGGTGGCGTCAACGGCCTCTTCGGACTGGAATACAAGTTCAACATCCCGCTCACCTTACAGTTCGACTTCCGACCGGGCTTCCGATGCGCCTTCAACCAATACTTCGGCGAATTTTGTTTCGACTGGGGACTTAATTTCGGGGTAAGGTACACGTTTAAAGAATAATTACCTGTACCTCTGTCTAAATTGCGATGGAGACATTCCCTCCTGCCGTTTGAAGAACTGCCCGAAGGCCGACTGGTCTGGGAAGCCGAACTGGTCGGCAATCTGTTGATGAGTCATCTCTGTCGTCAACAATGCATTCTTGATTTGACCAATCAAAAACTGATGGATAAGTTCTTTCGGTGTTTTGCCTGTCTCTTTTTTACAAATCTTAAAAAGATAACGTTCTGACACACAAAGTTTTTCTGCATAAAACGAGATGCCACGCTGCCCTATCAGGGTATTTTCGCTGACCAACTCGAAATAATGGTTCAGGAGTTGGCGAGAACGTTTACTGTTATCTTTGGGTGAGATGCGAGCAGAGGAAGCTGCACTATTGTAGAGAATTAGCAAAAGATGCACCAATGAAGCCATGATGATTTTGTTGTGGGCAATGAGAACAGACTGTTCGACAGCCATTCGTAAAGATTCATAATCCAACACCAAACCACGGGCAAATGGGGCATCCAATAACTTATCCGACCAGAATGTTGTCTCAAGCGTTCCGAAGTCAGCCTCCGCGCCGAGCAGAGAATAAATGACATTCATCAAAGGCTCTGTGAATGCCATCACTTCCATTTGCATGTCACGCGAAGATGAAGTCACCTTAAACTGCGCTCCTTCCGGCACCACAAACACTGTATCAGAAAGCACTTTGTATTTCTTTTGCTCAAAAAGTACGGTAAGTTTTCCTTTTTTCACGCGACAAAGCCAAAACTCCACAAGGACAGTTTTGACAATGGATGATGAATGGTCGTAATGGCAGATGGAATAATTCATGCCGCAAAAATACAAAAGTTCCGAAAATATACAACAATGGTTCACTTTTATAAACCTATTACTCTTAGGTGTCAATTATTTTTGACATATCAATCTTTGTTCGTCAGAAACAGCATAAATATATGAAAATTAAATATTTATCAATAACAATAATCGCATTATCAATAATGGCATCATGCCAAAACATGCGAACGGATAATCAAAGCGAGCCCGAAAAACACGACCTACTCACCGTGAACGCACAAGATTATACAATAAGCACTGAATATCCAGCTTCCATACAAGGAAATCAAGACATTAAGATTATTCCACGTATAGAAGGATATCTTCAAGGTGTGTTTGTTAAGGAAGGTGATGCCGTGAAGGCGGGGCAATTGCTTTTTCGCATTGATGATGCCACCTATCGCGCAGCGGTAGAATCAGCCAACGCCAACGTGCAGATGATGACCGCAGCGCTTAATAAGTCGCAACTGGAATATGACGGCAAAAAGAAACTCCACGAAAAAAATGTCATTTCCGACTTTGAACTATCGATTGCTGCAAGCGATCTCAGCGTGGCAAAAGCCAACCTCGCTGCAGCGAAAGCAGCGCTTGTATCTGCCCGCAACGACCTCAGTTATGCTGAAATACGAAGTCCTTCCAATGGTGTAATAGGACGAATCCCTTATCGCAAAGGCGACCTTGTGGGACCTTCTCTTCAGGACGGATTGACCGTGGTGGCCGACAACCGACAAATGCGAGTCTATTTCTCTATGACG
>JAEERB010000085.1 GCA_016285615.1 Bacteroidales bacterium | reverse complement strand
CTTTGAGGCTCAAGAATTGTACTGAAGGCTTGGCAGGAGCAACATAAGTATAAGTAACTTCGGCAACTTCAGAAGGTTCCATACCTTCGGCTACAGCGAAAGCCTTTACAGTAGTGGTGGTATCGATACGAATTAAGTTGCCGTCATATTTTTCCGCGGTCGAATCAGTAGGAGTAGTACCATCCATAGTGTAATAAATAGTAGCATCGGGAGTCTTGCAGAAGATCTTCATATCAAAAGGATCTGTAAAGGTACGTGCTTCGGGGTTAAATTCGGGAGTTGCAGTCTTTTCAGTAACAGCACCAGCCTTTCCAGTTACATAGATTTCAGCCAAACGAGAATTACCGTTAACTGCAATTGTATCACCTGAAGAGATAGGTGTATTGTTAGCTACAACGAGTCTGAAATAAACTTCTTTCTGATTTGCCAACATCTCATGGGGCAATTTAAGAGGACCAATAACGGTTTTTTTAGTAGTGGTCAAATTGTATGAACCACCTGTTTGCCATTCACCATCTTTTCCAATCTTCACTTCATAATTGAAAGTCTTAGGACCGGTTGCAGTTCCCCATGCTTGGTATTGAATCTCCATATCAGAATTGAAACCTTCGAAACTAATGGGGCCAATTAACCAATATCTTTCCATACCAGCTTGAGCATGCCAGTTGTTAGTGTAAATAGAACTGTTGCTTGCTGTGTATCCAAAACTTGTAGTTCCCATACTCGTAGAGACTAATGACACACCCTTATTGGCTGCAATACCATCGGTAGCAGTCAAAGAAGCAGCACTAATAGAAGTAACGTCTCCGAAGTTAAAGCTCCATGCAACGATTGTATCCTGTGCTTGAGCCAAGAATGTCAGCCCAACAAACAGGACAGTCAACATTAAAGAATAAAGTTTTTTCATAATTTTTTGATTTTTAAGTTATTAATTGGTTTTAAGAATAATATATTCCATAAAATTTGCAGCGCAAAGATACACAAATTTTCTATAAAAAGGGATTTAAAAAAAATAATATTGTGAAAAAGTGTTAAAAGACAAGTTGGAATGGATTACCATTCGAGATTCCTTCGGCTGCTACGCAGCCTCGGAATGACGATTTCCTTCGTTGGTAAAATTAGCGGCGGCACCCAAAACTTACGTATTCGATTATGTAAACTGCCGCCGCAAAACATCCTAATGAATCGGCGTCATTCCGAGCACGTGAAGCGTGCGAAGGAATCCCGTTTTCAGTTTTCAATTTTCAGTTTTCAGTTTATTCCTGATACTCGTATGCGCCTATGTCTGGCGGCATCGTGCGGGTGCGACCACGCAAGTCTATCAGCACATCAGTGACTTTACCAGCATCAATAGCGGGAGAGCCTTGTTTGAGGTTAAAGTCCTGCTTGTCATTACTAACGAATCCTGTACCCGTATTAAATTGGCAATTAACAAATTGACTGCGATATTTATCCAAACAACTGCCCTGTTCTTCCAATCGGAAAAGGCAGTTCTCGAACGAGACATTCATCTGCAATGGCAGCGATTGGCTACTCTTGTCCACAATGACCACTTCGTTTTTCTGATTGCCGTAGCCAATGGAGTTGACAACCGACAGCGATGTGTTGCCCACAATCGAGACTTCCTTGCCGCTGTTATCATAGGTGTTGTAAGCATTGGCAACATACACGGCGGGATATTTACGTGCCTGCTGCGAGAAGTAGCTTACCATCGTCAGGTGCGTGAGATTGTACTCCCCTATTTCCAACTGGGCACAGCAGGCTCCGTTATTGCTGATCTGACAGTTGGTCATATTCACTTTGGTGCCGCGGGCAATCACGCCCGAGTTACCCGTATTTTGAATTATCGAATTATTAATCAATGTTTTATTGCCAAGATACTCTTCCATGCTCTCCACTTGAACACCCACATACGCATTGGTGATAACGGCATAATTGATCACATTGTCTTGTGTGCCTTCATTAATCCAAATGCGGCTCCATTGGGCATAGTCGGTGTCGTACCACTTTTCTCTGCGGTCGCCGCGGAAAAGCACTGGTGCATCGGCCGTGCCGTTCACCTGGATATTGCCGTAGCGATAAACCCACAATCCCGCGCCTGCGTGGAAATAGATTTGTGTCCCCGGGTCGATGATGAGCGTGCCCAGCGAATCGACTGCCGCCCAGCCGTAAATGACATAGGGTTTATCGTTGGTCCAGTGTGTCACCTCGTGCTCTGCAGCCACCACCTTATAAGGCAGCGAACCCGACAGTCCATGGTCGGCCACAATAAAATGGGCATCCTGGCCGTAAGCCAGCAAGTCCACATCCTGCTGACGCCCATTGACCAAGAAAACCACCGAATCGGTAATCAAAAACGGCGTGTTCTGATTGCCAGGGTCCACATTGACCTTCACATGCACAAAGAGGCTGTCGTGTGCGGGCACCACCACTTTCGAGAACGCGGCGCCGGCCTTGCCATCCACATTGATGCTGAAATTGGAGGTGGGACCACCAGCCAGCAGGATGTCCGTGGTAATGTCAGTCGCAGTGTTATTATAGACCATAAAATACTTCGTCACAGAACCTACCGTGGTAAAAACCGTATCAAAAGTGACACGCGATGAGGAGAACGACAAGCGTGCACCCGTCTCATCGGGATCATGGTGACATGCGGCCACACTCAACGCAACCAGCAGGAACAGACAGTATCTCCTTATTTTATTCATCATCATTTTCATATAACAATCAGACTAATAACGCACATTTTCCAAAAATAGTGCATGAGCCGGTACCGATGTGCCAGCGCAACGGCGGTCTTTCTTCTCCAGTATTTCCACAAACTGCTCCACTGTCAGCTTGCCGCGTCCCACATCGAGCAACGTGCCCACCACTGCGCGTACCATGTTGCGCAAAAAGCGGTTAGCAGAAATTGTAAATATCAGCTGGCTGCCCTCACAACGCCACTCTGCCTCGGTCACTTCGCAAATGAAATTGTTGACCTGCGTATGCACTTTCGAAAAGCTGGTAAAATCATGCACACCCAGCAGCAAGGCGGCCGCCTCATTCATCTTCGCCACATCCAAAGGCACCCCCACATAATAGCTACGGTCGGTAACAAACGGATCTTTTTTCACATTGACATAATAGCGGTAAGTGCGACTTGTCGCGTCGTAGCGGGCATGAAAATCGTCAGCCACGACATAGATGCGTTGTATGGCAATCTCCTTGGGCAGAAAACTATTCAGACGGAAGCACAGTTGTGCGCAATCGGCTTCCGAAAGCGCTGTATCGCTGTCAAAATGAGCAAAATACTCGCGTGCATGCACCCCCGTGTCGGTACGCCCGCAACCCGTCACCGCCACTTTCTCCTTGAGCAGCAGCGACAATGCCGTCTCCAGCGTCTCCTGCACGCTGGGCTGCTCGGGCTGTATCTGCCAACCGAAGAAAGGAGCTCCGTTATAGGAAAGCTGCATGCAATACCGCGCCATTTCTTAATATTTTTAATAACCTAACCTCTTCACTTCTCACTACTCACTTCTCACTTCAACTTAACATCTTAATACTTCACACTCTTCAACTTCTCCACCACCGAAGGACGGTCCTCTTGATAGGTTACCCCGAACCACTCGGCATCGCTCTCCAGCACTTGGATAGTTGCCGTTTTTGACGATATTAAATAATTGACTACCAAAGGGATAAAAAACTCCGACTTAGGATTATCATTATTTTCCTTCATAAAATCGACAAACATCTTCTCCATCAGATTGAAAATGTTGGGCATAAAGCCCCAGAAGTTCATCGATACGGGCGTCGTCTCACCCAGCAGTGTCACCTCGCCATTATCGGCCACATTTTTAATGCCATCGTCATAGCGGCGTATCTTGGTCATCTCAGTGATGGCGGTCAACTCGTGGCGGTCGTTGGTCTCGCAGATGCCGCGCGACACCGTGCCAAACTCCGACAATGTCTTATTGAGCTGGTAGCCCACCATGGCGTAGTGATGGGACGCCATATTCTCTTCTTTCATCAAGAATCTGCCCATCGTCATAAAGGCATCGCGACCGTAAAAGTCGTCGGCATTGATAACGGCAAAAGGCTCTTTGATAGCATCTTTAGCCACCAGCACAGCATGTCCTGTGCCGTAGGGTTTCACTCTATCGGGATTGAGGGTTATGCCATCGGGCAGCATATCTAATTCCTGAAACACATAATCCACTGCAATTTTATGTTCGTATTTTGAGAGGATGTACCTCTTGAAGTCCTCCTCCATGTGTTTGCGGATGACGAACACCACTTTGCCGAAACCGGCAGCCATGGCGTCATTCACCGAGTAATCCATAATCGTCTCACCATGCGGTCCCAGCTGGTCCAGCTGCTTCAAACCGCCATAACGGCTACCCATGCCGGCAGCCAAAATTAGCAAAGTTGGTTTCATACAAATATAATTTACAATTAGTATTCGCTTTTAGCTACAAAGTGAAGGCAAAAATACAAAATTTGGCGCAACGAAATCTTTTAAAAAAAATGATTTTTTCATGCAAAACCTATTGATTTTTTTCGTATTTTCGTAACCGATTACAAACAATCACAAACCGCTAATTATTAACCTTTTACGAGATAGAAGAAAACAGAAAAACTATGGCAGAAGAAGAAAAAAACATTGAAGGTGAAAGAATCGTCCAAGTTGATATTGAAAAACAGATGAAAGATGCCTACATCGACTATTCGATGTCGGTTATCGTACAGCGTGCGTTGCCTGATGTACGCGATGGTTTGAAGCCTGTTCACAGAAGAATATTATACGCCATGTGGGATATGGGCATTGTATCGAACAAGCCCACCAAGAAATCCGCCAGAATCGTCGGCGAGGTGCTCGGTAAGTACCACCCGCACGGCGACACGGCCGTTTACGACTCTATGGTCCGTATGGCACAGGACTGGTCGCTGCGTTATCCCTTTGTGGACGGCCAGGGCAACTTCGGCTCGGTAGATGGTGACGGCGCCGCCGCCATGCGTTACACCGAAGCCCGTATGCGCAAAATTGCCGAGGAGATGATGGTGGATATCGAAAAAGACACTGTGGACTTCACGCCCAACTTCGACGAGTCGCTGAAGGAGCCCACCGTGCTTCCCTCCAAGATCCCATCATTGCTGATTAACGGTTCCTCCGGTATTGCCGTCGGCATGGCCACCAACATGGCTCCGCACAACCTCGGCGAGGTGTGCGACGGCATCTGCGCCTATATCGACAACAACGACATCACCATTGACGAGTTGGCCCACTACATCAAGGGACCCGACTTCCCCTCCGGCTGTACCATTTACGGATACAGCGGCGTACGTGAAGCACTCGAGACTGGCCGTGGCCGCATCGTCATGCGTGGCGACGCCGAAGTGGAAGAACACAACGGCCACTCACGCATCGTGGTGAGCACCCTGCCCTACCTCGTCAACCCGTCAGAGATGATCAAGAGAACCGTGGAACTGGTGAAAGAGGGCAAGATTGAAGGCATCTCCAACATTGAGAACCTCTCGAGCCAGAAGAACGGCACCCGCATCATCTACGATATCAAGAAAGATGCCGTGGCAAATGTGGTGCTGAACAAACTGTACCAGTACACCTCCCTGCAATCATCCTTCAGCGTCAACAACGTGGCTCTGGTCAACGGACGCCCTGTCACGCTGAGTCTGAAAGACCTTATTGTAGAATTTGTTAAACATCGCCACGAGGTGGTTATCCGTCGCGCCCGCTTTGAGTTGAAGAAAGCCGAAGAACGCGCCCACATCCTCGAAGGCTTGCTGAAAGCACAAGACATCATCGACGATATTATCAACCTCATCAGAGCTTCCAAGACTACCGAAGAGGCTATTCAGGGTTTGATAACAAAATGGGACTTCACCGAAATACAAGCCCGTGCTATCGTTGAGATGCGTCTTCGTCAGCTGGTAGGACTCGAAAGAGAAAAACTGCAGAAAGAGTACGACGAGTTGATGGAGAGAATCAAATACCTGCACGAGGTATTGGCCAACGAAGGTCTGCGTATGCAGATTATCAAAGACGAGTTGGCTGACGTGAAAAAACGTTTCGGCGACGAACGCCGCTCACATATCAAGTACGATGCTGCCGAGTTCCGCATCGAGGACAACTACTCCGACGACGAAGTGGTCATCACCATCTCGCACCTCGGCTACATCAAGCGTACCGCACTGACCGAATACCGCGCACAACACCGCGGCGGCAAGGGATCGAAGGGCGGCAACTCGCGCGACGAGGACTTTATCGAACACCTCTACATGGCCACCAACTACAACTACCTGCTCTTCTTCACTGAAAAGGGCAAGTGCTACTGGCTCCGTGCATTCGAGGTTCCCGAAGGTCCTAAGGCTTACAAGGGTCGCGCCCTGCAGAACCTCATCAACATCGAGTCCGACGACTCGGTAAGAGCAGTCATCAACGTCAAGAACCTGAACGAGGCCGACTATATCAACAATCACTATGTGGTACTGTGTACCGCCAATGGTATCATCAAGAAGACTTCGCTCGAGCCGTACTCACGTCCGCGTGCCAACGGTATCATCGCCATCTCTATCCGCGAGGGCGACCAACTGAAGTACGCCCGCCTCACCAACGGCGAATCGGAAATCATGATGGCCCTCAACTCGGGCAAGACCATCCGCTTCAATGAGCGCACCGTCCGCCCGATGGGAAGAAACGCTTCCGGCGTGAAAGGTATTGAATTGGCTGACAAGGACGACACCGTCGTTGGCATGATTTGCGTTGACAATCCTGAATACAACATCCTCGTCGTTTCGGAAACGGGCTTCGGCAAACGCTCGCTGCTCGAAGATTACCGCGTGACCAACCGTGGCGGTAAGGGCGTGAAGACACTGAACATCACCGACAAGACTGGCAAACTGATTACCATCCAGAATGTTACCGACGAAGACGACCTGATGATTATCAATCGCTCGGGCATCGCCATCCGTCTGCATGTCGACTCGCTCCGTATTCTCGGCCGCGCCACCCAAGGTGTGAAACTTATCAACCTGAAGGAAGGCGACATCATCGCCGCCGTGACCAAAGTGCCGCGTGAAGATGACGAACCCGAAGAAGGCGAAGAGATGAATGCAGAAAACGCACTTCCTGAAGAACCTGCCGAAACTGAAGAAAATGCACCTGCAGAAGACTGATTGGCTGACCTTAATCGGCATCCTAATGCTCATAGCAGGAAGCCACTGGTATAACCAATACTATTCCAGTAAATTCTGGGCACACAAAGCCAACAGCATAGAGGTTGCCCAACAGAGGAAACAGTTGTTCAAAGGCATGGAGTTGGATTTGGTCTATTCCTCCTACCAAAACGAATTGTTTGTCGGCCACGAATTCTATGACACCCTCAAAGGGCTTACTTTCAGCCAGTGGATGGCGGCGTTGGACAACCCGGCGTCCAACCATTTTTGGCTCGATGTCAAGAACTTGGACACGACCAATGCGGAAGCTATCAGCAATCTCATCCTCAATGTGACCCAGCCATACCATATCACCGACCAAGTGTTGGTGGAGAATCCGTCACACGAAGCGCTGAAAACTGTCAAAGCCAAAGGGCTGCCCGTGCTGCTGTGGGTGGATAACCTTTACTGGTGGGACAACAAAGACACCGCCTACTGGCGCCAACTCACCGAACAGCATATCCAAGAACTGCACCCCAACGGCCTAAGCTGCGAATATGTGCTGCATCCACTGCTCACCGAATCGTTCCCCAACGAGAACATCTACTATTGGCATACGCCTTGCGACAAAACGCCAGAGAATATGGCTTTTGACAAAAAATTAGCCAAAGAGAAAAACATCAAGGTGATTTTGGTGGATTACGACGAGCCTGTTGAATTTTAGCAATTCCCTATTTTCTAGTATTTTACAAGCTTTAATACAGAGCGATTTATATCGTTGCTGAGTTCGATATAATACAATCCCGAAGGGATATCGCTCACATCCACCATCTGTTCCGACGCATTCATGTGCCAACTCTTCAACACGTGCCCCTGCTGGTCGATTAGTCGGCCAACAAGAGATGGCGATATTGGATTTGAAATGGCGATGGTAAATGAATGGTGCGCAGGATTAGGATACACAATGCAATCCAATGAGCGAGAGAAATCATCCACGGCTTGTGCCAAAGGCTCTAAAGCCACATTAACCACACTCGCTTGCCCGTTTTGAACAGTCACATCAACGGTTTGGCTCCGATAACCTTCAACGGAAAAGAGTACTTTGAAAGATCCTTTTTCTATGGGGCGATGGTAACCGCCTGTTTCATCAGACAATACGACAGACGCCTCATCATCATGGGATTGAACTGTCACCTGCGCCACGAGAGGCTCGCCCGTCACCGCATCGGTCACGCGCCCTTGGATGCCGTACGTCGATTCGAGAATAAGACTTAACAACGAAGAACTGCAATACGACCACAGGTCGGGAAGGCAATCGCTTGCCGGTACTTTATCTTCCGAAATCTCAATGGTCACCTCGCGACAATGCTGAAAATAGTTCATATAATCCTGTCTGCCACGGCGGATGACATACCAGTCGCCGCCAGCGGTAACACCATACTGCTCGTCCTCAAAATAGCCGACAGGGCTATTCTGCTGACAGAGCGAAGCGAACATACGGCCCACATAGAGCCACCAGTTGCGGTCGGCATGCTGACGCTCGCGAGAAGTCCACGAGTCCCACGGATAGTTGAACACCTCGGCACCGCCATGCATCACGGCCGACATGGTCGGCTTGTGCTGCTCGAAAAAGCGCACCATGGCAGCAGCTTCGGGCGGCAATGTCACATTCTCCTGTCCTATCCACGGATAGATGCGGTTCAGGTCGCGCCCCGTGAAATTAGCGCGCGTGG
Organism: Bacteroidales bacterium; assembly: GCA_016285615.1. The sequence continues at coordinate 1,305 of JAEERB010000085.1, read as the reverse complement.
AGATGGGCGACGGGCCCAAAGTGTCGTTGCTGTAATGGTAGGTGCCATCGGGATTTTCCAACGGGCAAATCCAGAGGTTCACATTTTCCACTATCTGTTTCACCATATTATCTGTAGGATAATGCGTTAAGATGTAATCAATCAGATGCAACATCATCACAAAACCCGACGGCTCATCGCCATGGATGGTGGAAGAATAGAAAAACGAGGGCTTAGAGACCTTCGACGTGTCGGCCAGCGCAATATGTGCCGCCATAATTATATGGTGGTCAGGCGTTTCCGCCAATAGAGTATCAATAGTGCAAAGGTTTGGGTAACGATGGGCAAAGGTGTCCATCATAGCCAGGTAAGTTTCGTAAGTGGGATAGCGGTTCCAATCGGCCATCTCCTCATACGACCAGGCCATGGCCACATCAGAAAAACCTTTGGTAGCACTCTCTTCCGTATAAGGGATTCCTGCCGCCAGGAACTGGTCAAACTGTGACGATGGCAGCCAGAGGCGCACATTATAATGCTGTGCCACAGAATCGTAGGTCACCTTGTCGATGATAAAAGTCTCACCCAGTCCACGCACGCCTTCACGCGAGGAAACGGTGACATCAACATATTTTTCGGGGAGCGTTTTCCACGCCTCATTTTGCGCCAGCACCGCACTGCCCAGCAACAGCAGCACACCCAAACACCAAACGCGGAACATGACGCTATTTTTTGAGGGCCTTTTCCATCTGATGCATCAAATCGTTGGAGATGGGGGTCAGAGGGAGTCGCAAATTGTAATCAATCTTGCCTTGCAGTGCCAAGTAGGCCTTAATACCGGCGGGGTTACCTTCCTTGAAGCACATCTGTGTCAGGTCCAACAGGTCGAGGTGACGCTTCAGGGCTGCAGAGAAATCGCCGTTGAGAGCCGAGCTAACCATTTCCGACATAGCTTTCGGGAACGCATTAGCCACAACAGAGATAACGCCATCCACGCCAGCGGCAATCAGTGGCAACGTCAGCGAATCATCGCCCGAAGTCACAAAGAAGTTCTCCGGTGCATGCTTGGCCACTTTCATAATCTGACCCATGCGGCCCGAAGCCTCCTTGATACCGATGACATTGGGACAATCTGCGGCGATGCGGAGTGTCGTTTCGGCTTCGATATTGCAAGAAGTACGCGAGCAGACATTATAGAGGATAACGGGACGCGGCGAGTGTTCTGAAATCAGCTTATAGTGCTCATACAGACCCTCTTGCGACGGGCGGTTATAATAAGGTGTCACCGACAGGACGGCATCCACGCCCATGAAGTCGGTCTCATCTATC
>JAEERB010000084.1 GCA_016285615.1 Bacteroidales bacterium | reverse complement strand
GATGATCATTTCATCCCTTAAGTCGTTGGATGAGTACCGCCTGAACATTCCCACGTTCTGGCCCAGAAAAATGATCTTCCACAACTATCCGGAAGCCTTCATGACGGCCAACCTGGGAAGACTGTTCCTTAACACGCTTTATGTCGGAGTTGTTTCAACTCTGCTTTCGCTGGTCATCACGGTACTCTCCGCCTTCGCTTTTGCAAGACTCGAGTTCAAGGGAAAGAATGCGATGTTCGCATTCCTTATGGCTACCATGATGATCCCCGGAGAGCTTTTCACGATCACCAACTACAGTACCGTAAACACCTTTAAATGGATCAATACTTATACGGTACTCATCGTTCCCTTCCTAGTCAGCGTATTCTACATCTACCTTTTAAGGCAGAACTTCCTTCAGATACCGAACGAGCTGTATCTGGCTGCAAAGGTCGACGGAACGAGCGATATCAAATACCTTTGGAAGGTCATGGTTCCGTTGTCGCTTCCCACCCTCATCTCCATCACGATCCTTAAGATGATGGGTGCATGGAACTCCTACATCTGGCCCAGACTGGTTACGAAGGATGATGCGCATAAGCTGGTTACCAACGGTCTCCGCAACGCCTTCACCGCTTCGACGGGCGATGTAAACTATCCCGTACAGATGGCTGCCGTTGCCATCGTATCCTTCCCTCTCTTCCTGGTGTTCATCTTCTTAAGGAAGTACATCATGAAGGGCGTGAGCCGTTCCGGTATCAAGGGATGATTTTGTATTTATTGCCTCAGGGCATTAAATAATAGAGGTCAGATTGCACGTGAAAAGATATGCAATCGTGCCAATCAACAACACACAAGGAGATACAATAATATGAAGAAGAGATTTTTCAAAACTCTCGCATGCACGATGCTCGCTGCGTCAATGCTGTTCACAGCCTGCGGCGAAGCAGCCGACACTAAGGGAACCCCTACCGGTGCCCCCACCAGCGCGCCTACTCAAAACACACCTTCAGATATGACGCCCACCGTTGATGCCGGCCCCAACTTCACCGTTCCCGCGGGCGGATATGACGGCAGCAAAGTAACCGTTGTTTTCTATCACACAATGGGTCAGAACCTTTCATCCGTTCTTGACGAGTACATCGCCGAGTTCAACAAGCTCTACCCCAACATCACCATTGAAGCATCACAGGTTGGTTCCTACGACGACGTAAGAGATCAGATCAGTACCGAGCTTACAGTAGGTTCCGAGCCCAACATCGCATACTCAAACGGTCCCAGGCAGTCGTTGTAGAAAGCACGTGATGTAAGAGTAACTTTCTGTGCTTGGTCAATCATTGCTTCAATAATTTTGGGATGGCAGTGACCTTGGTTTACAGCTGAATAGGCTGACAAGAAATCAAAATACCTTTTGCCTTCCACATCCCATACGAAAGGACCTTTGCCGCGTGCAATAACAACACCCAGCGGATGATAGTTGTGAGCGCCATAGCGGGCTTCCATATCCATTGCCTGCTGGCTTGATGTAATTTTCTCTACCATAACAAAATAGATTTTAAGTTATAAATTAATTGATATAATTACTTATTCATTACCCCACGATAAGGAGGGAGCGCAAAAATACAAAAATTAAATCGGATAAAAAAAATAATCGGACGGGATATTTGAAAAAGTTATCCCCATTTGTTCACAACTTACTCTGGAAGTAGGCGCAGAACGCTGTAATTCCGCACTTTGCGCATTGTGGATTGCGGGCGGTACAGACATATCTACCATGCAAAATCAACCAGTGGTGAGCGCGCCGCAACTGTTCTTGAGGAATATGCTTAACAAGCTGTTTTTCAGTCTCTAATGGTGTCTCAGCGTTCTTCACCAATCCCAGGCGATGTGCCACGCGAAACACGTGCGTATCAACGGCCATGGCGGGCTGCTCAAAGGCAACCGACAGCATCACATTGGCGGTTTTGCGGCCCACTCCGGGCAGACGCTGTAGCTCTTCCATGGTTTGTGGCACCTGACCGCCAAAGTCCGCTACCAGCATCTTAGCCAAACCGCTCAGGTGGCTGGCTTTGCTGTTGGGATACGACACCGACTTAATCTTTTCGTAGATGGCTTCCACGGGCGCAGCGGCCATCGCTTCGGCTGTAGGATATTGCGCAAACAACGCGGGGGTCACCATATTGACGCGCTTGTCGGTACATTGCGCCGACAAAACGACAGCCACCAACAACTGGAACTCGCTACCGAAATGGAGTTCCGTGTCGGCATCGGAGTTGTGCTCCGCAAAATAGGAGACCACCCCATCGAAACGCTGCTTTAAAGTCATCGTTGGAATATTATCTTTCCAGGATTTCCAGAATTCGGATAGCACACTCGCTGATAATGGAGCCAGGTCCGAAGATGGCGGCGGCACCAGCCTTGTAGAGGAAGTCGTAATCTTGCGGAGGAATGACACCACCTACGATGACGATAATATCCTCACGGCCTAACTTCTTGAGTTCCTCAATTACCTGCGGCACTAACGTCTTGTGGCCAGCGGCGAGAGAAGAAACGCCCAGCACATGAACGTCGTTCTCAACGGCTTGCTTAGCCGCCTCGGCAGGCGTCTGGAACAGGGGACCCATATCCACGTCAAAACCGATGTCGGCATAGCCCGTCGATACCACCTTGGCACCGCGGTCGTGGCCATCCTGCCCCATCTTGGCAATCATAATACGGGGACGGCGTCCCTCTCTTTCGGCAAACTTATCTGCCATCTCGCACGCCTTCTTGAAGGAGGCGTTGTCTTTTTGTTCTGAACTGTACACGCCGGTAATCAAATTTATTTTTGCTTTATAACGACCGAATACTTTTTCCATAGCGAACGAGATCTCGCCGAGCGAAGCGCGCTTGCGGGCGGCATCGAGCGAAAGAGCCAGCAGGTTACCCTCACCAGTCTCAGCACAGCGGGTGATGGCATCCAAAGCGGCCTCTACTTCGGCACTGTCGCGCTCTGCACGCAATTTGGCCAGTCGCTTGATCTGTGCCTCACGCACAGCGGTGTTGTCCACCTCCAATGTCTCGATAGGATCTTCCTTGTCGAGCTTGTACTTGTTGATACCCACAATGCTCTCCAAACCGGAATCGATCTTGGCCTGCTTGCGAGCGGCAGCCTCTTCGATACGCATCTTGGGAATGCCCGTCTCGATAGCCTTGGCCATGCCACCCAGCGACTCGATTTCCTGGATGTGCTTCCATGCGCGGTGTGCCAACTGATGTGTCAGCGACTCAATATAGTAGGAACCAGCCCACGGGTCAACCGACTTGCAGACTTTGGTCTCTTCCTGGATGTAAATCTGTGTGTTACGTGCAATACGAGCCGAGAAGTCGGTGGGCAGTGCGATAGCCTCGTCCAAAGCGTTGGTGTGCAGCGACTGCGTATGACCGAGGGCAGCGCCCATGGCTTCGATGCAGGTACGGGCCACATTGTTGAACGGGTCTTGCGCCGTGAGCGACCAACCGGAAGTCTGGCTGTGCGTTCTCAGTGCGAGCGACTTAGGATTCTGCGGATTGAACTGTTTTACGATCTTGGCCCACAACATACGAGCAGCACGCATCTTGGCAATTTCCATAAAGTGGTTCATACCGATGCCCCAGAAAAACGACAACCGCGGAGCGAAATCGTCAATATTCATACCCGCATTGATACCTGTACGGAGATATTCCAAACCGTCGGCCATAGTGTAGGCTAACTCGATATCGTTGGTGGCGCCGGCCTCTTGAATATGATAACCCGAAATGGAAATCGAGTTGAACTTCGGCATATTCTTCGAAGTGAATTCAAAGATGTCGGCGATAATCTTCATCGAGGGAAGTGGCGGATAGATATAGGTGTTACGCACCATAAACTCCTTCAGAATGTCGTTCTGAATGGTACCCGTCAGCTTTTCCATTGGCACACCTTGTTCCTCTGCAGCAAGGATATAGAACGCCAAGATGGGCATCACAGCGCCGTTCATCGTCATCGACACGGACATCTTGTCCAACGGAATCTGGTCGAACAGGATTTTCATATCGAGGATGGAATCGACAGCCACACCAGCCTTACCCACATCACCCACAACACGCTCATGATCAGAATCGTAGCCGCGGTGCGTAGCCAAGTCGAAGGCAATGGAGAGGCCCTTCTGCCCTGCTGCCAAGTTGCGGCGATAGAAGGCGTTGGACTCCTCTGCGGTGGAGAAACCGGCATATTGGCGGATAGTCCACGGCTTGTTAACATACATGGTAGAATAAGGTCCGCGCAAATAAGGCGGAATACCAGCGGCATAGTTCAGGTGCTCCATACCTTCCAGGTCGGCCTTGGTATAAACCGACTTTACAGGAATCTGTTCGTATGTAAGCCAGTCTGTATCAATACCATGCTGTGCTTCCCACTGTTGATAATCCTTCGGCAAATTGCCTTTTGTACGATAAGAAACGTTACTAAAATCCGGTCGCATAAAAATCCTATTTTAAGAGTGCAAAAATACAATAATTTTCGGGAAGAAAAACAAATGAAATTTATGAATGAAAACATAGCTTTTTTTATACAATAGATGCTGATTTTCTCAAAAATCGTACTTTTGTACTTTCATTTTTCAAAACTGGAGAAATCCGCTAAAGACCATCGGGAAAGGAGAAAAACATGGAGAACACAACCCAACACATGTCGCACAAAGAGACCATCATCGCTGCCATACTGCTAATCGCTTTTGGCACCAGCATGCATTTCGTACACCATGTGCCGTTCTTCAACCATTTTCTCGGCTACTTATTCCCCGTCACCGAGAGTGTGATGGCACACATGAAAATGGTCTTCTACCCCATGCTCCTACTTGGCATCTATCTGGCTATCAGTCGCCACGACATCCGCGAAATCGGAGCACCCATCCTTGGCGGACTGGCAGTAATGCCGCTCATTATCGCCACATTCTTCGCATACTGGGTGTTTGTACGCCACGAGTTGTTATTCCTGGACATCATCATCTATATCTCTTGTATGATTGGCGCCATTCATCTGGCTAAGCGCTGGAGCACATCGCCGTTTGTGCAACGCAACTGGCCCTTATGGATTGTGCTGATAATCTGCGGTATTGTATGCATCGGCGTGCTCACCTACCATTCTCCCGACTGGATCATCTTCGCCGATTTAGGATAAAAGACGCAGACACCGAAAATATACTAGACAATCTTGTATGACAATTCCTTTTTTTGTGTAACTTTGCGCATTAAAAGTTTACCTATGAAAAAGATTCTTTTTCTCATTATAACCATATTGATTACCACTTGTTTAGCATGTTGTAACCATTCCAACGGAACCGACCGCACCGACTGTCACATCAGTCTGCCGCAGCCAGGAGCAGCATTTATGCCGCAAGATAGCATTGTGGTCAATGCCGAAGTGCCCGACGGCACCGCCAAAGTGCGCTTCTATCTTGATAGCGCTGGCTTGGCCGAAGTGACGGGGTTCCCCTACAAGGTGGTTATCGCTCCCCGCACGCAAAAGGTGGGTCGCCACACGCTGGTTGCCATTGCAGAAAACAGTAAGGGTGAGAAAGTTAGCGACACCACATTCTTCTTTGTTGGCATCGGTGTTGAGCGCGACGGTGGCATCATCTTCGACCTCGACTCGACAGGCGAACACGGCCTTATTGCCGCCAAAGAAGACTTGCCCGGCACCTATCCTTGGGAAACTTCGGGCGTATTCATCGGCGCCAATGACCCCGACAACGGAGCCGCCAATACGGAGATGATTATGGCCTACAAAGAGAAAACCTCCAAAGCTGTTAAAGCGTGCGCCAACTACAAGGCCACCGTCAACGGCACGCAATATGATGGCTGGTACATGCCTGCCACCAACGAATTGGTAAAGATGTACGAGAATCTCTATCTCAACCATATAGGCAATTTCGGAGCGAAGTTCTACTGGGCATCCACCGAAATGCGCAAATATGACTCCTACACCGTCTTCTTTTATGATGGCGCCGTGGCCCGCAAAAACAAATATGTAAGTTGCAGCGTACGCCCCATCAAAGCCTTCTAACCTTTAACTAATTTGAAATCATGGCTAACTCCGTTATCAACGATATAGAATCCAGCGAGTACAAATACGGCTTCGTCTCCGACATCGATGTGGAAGAGTTCCCGCGCGGGCTGTCGGAAGATATTATCCGCCGCATCTCGGCACGCAAGAACGAACCCGACTGGCTGCTGGAATTCCGCCTGAAAGCATACGAGAAGTGGAAAAGCATGGAAGAACCCAACTGGGGACATCTCAACTTTGAAAAGCCTAACTATCAGGACATCATCTATTTGGCCATTCCCAAAAAGAAAGACAAACTGAAAAGCATGGACGAGGTGGACCCTGAGTTGGTGGACACCTTCAACAAGTTGGGCATCTCGTTAGACGAACAAAAACAACTGGCAGGCGTGGCCGTGGATGCCGTCATGGACTCGGTGTCGGTAAAGACCACCTTCTCTGAAACGCTGGCCAAACAGGGCATTATCTTCTGCTCGTTCGGCGAGGCTGTCAACAAGCACCCCGAGCTGGTAAAACAGTACTTAGGCTCGGTAGTTCCTGCGGGCGACAATTTCTACTCGGCCCTCAACTCGGCCGTCTTCAGCGAAGGATCGTTCTGCTACATTCCCAAGGGCGTGCGCTGCCCGATAGAATTATCGACCTACTTCCGTATCAACGCCGCCAACACGGGACAATTTGAGCGTACCCTCATCATTGCCGACGAGGGTGCCTACGTCAGCTATATGGAAGGCTGCACAGCCCCACAACGCGACGAGAACCAATTGCATGCCGCCGTGGTGGAGATTGTAGTGATGAAAGACGCCGAAGTGAAATATTCGACTGTACAGAACTGGTACCCAGGCGATAAGAATGGCAACGGCGGTATCTACAACCTCGTTACCAAGCGCGGTATCTGCAAAGGTGCCAACGCCAAACTGTCGTGGACGCAAGTCGAAACCGGCTCGGCCATCACCTGGAAATACCCCAGCTGTATCTTGCAGGGCGACAACTCAGTAGGCGAATTCTATTCGGTGGCCGTCACCAACAACTACCAGCAGGCCGACACGGGCACCAAGATGATTCATCTCGGCAAGAACACCCGCAGCCTCATCGTCTCGAAGGGCATCTCGGCCGGACAGAGCCAGAACAGCTACCGCGGACTGGTGAAAGTGGCCCGCAAAGCCGAAAACGCCCGCAACTTCTCACAGTGCGACTCACTGCTGATGGGCGACCGCTGTGGTGCACACACATGGCCCTACATCGAATGCTACAACAAGTCATCGGTGATGGAACACGAAGCCACCACCTCCAAGATCTCTGACGACCAGCTCTTCTACTGCCAGCAACGCGGTATCGACAAAGAAAGCGCCATCAGCTTGATAGTCAATGGCTATGCCAAGGATGTGCTGAGCAAACTGCCGATGGAGTTCGCCGTGGAAGCACAGAAACTGCTCAGCATCACGCTGGAAGGAAGTGTAGGATAGACATTTATAAACAACTCATTATATGGAAATTATCAGCGGCACCGCTTTAGCCAAACAGATCCGACAGAAGTTAGCTGCAGAAGTCAGCCTACTGACCTGCCAGCACGGACGCGCACCTAAGTTGGCCCTCATCCTCGTGGGCGAGCAGCCTGACAGCATGACCTACGTCAACAGCAAAGTGAAAGCCGCCGCCGAAGTGGGCATCAACTACGAGCATATCCACCTACCGGAAAACACCACGCAAGAAGAGTTGCTGACACTGATCCACCGTCTAAACGCAGAGTCGAACACCGACGGCATTCTGGTGCAGCTTCCCCTCCCCGCCCATATCAACACCGACAAAGTGCTGTTATCCATTGATCCTCAGAAAGATGTTGACGGACTGCACATTGTCAATATCGGCAAGTTGGCATCTGGACGCAAGGCCATACAAGCCTGCACACCACGCGGTGTCATCTCACTGCTCAAGTCGGCCAACATCACCATCGCCGGCAAACACGCTGTCGTGGCTGGCCGCAGCAATTTGGTGGGCTCCCCCATGGCGCTGCTGCTGCTCCGCGAGAACGCCACCGTCACCGTTTGCCACTCCCAAACCCAAAACATCGCCGCTCACGTAGCACAGGCCGACATTCTGGTCACCGCCATGGGCAAGACCGGCGTCATCACCCCCGATATGCTCAAGCCGGGCGTTGTGCTGATCGATGTGGCGATGAACTACGACGACAATGGCAAGCTCCGCGGCGACGTGTACGCTAAGGACGACCTGCCGCTGCTGGAAGAGAAAGTCGCCGCTGCTACGCCCGTACCAGGTGGCGTAGGGCCTATGACCATCGCCTCGCTGCTGCAAAACACAGTGGAGATTTACAAGGAAAATATCGGCAAATGCTGATTCATAATAAACTTTTTGAACAATCGTTTATCTTTATTTGAGAAAAAAGAGAATAGCTATGAATATAAAGAGCATCTTAGCAACCCTTCTGCTGGTTTTCACTTTCGGGTGGGCATCCGCGCAGGGTTACGAAATCAAGGTTTCGGTGAACAATGTCAAAGGCGACACCCTTCATCTGCAAACCTTTAAGACCAAGAAGTTCCAGAACACCCAGTCGTTTGCCTTTGCCCCGTCGGTTGTTTTCAAGGGCAAGGAGAGCCTGGCGCCTGGCATTTACCAGATTTCCGCCGACACCAATCTAATTGGCACATTTATCATTTCGGACAAGAAAGGTCAGAAGTTCTCGATGAACATCGACGGCGACAAGACCTCCTACATCAACTCTCCCGAAAACACAGCTTTTGAAGAATATTTAGCTAAGATACAAGATTTTAACAAGCAGATGGACGGCTTGAATCAAGAGTTTGAGGAGATGCGCAACAGTGGCATCCCGCAATATATGATGCAGACTTTTGTCGATTCGCTGACCGCCAGAGCAGGCCGCATTGAGAAGGCGCGCGAGGCGTTCCAACGGAGCACCATCGCAGCCCACCCCACCTGGCTCTCCTCCTCCCTCATCCAAGCCTCTATCCGCATGCCGCAACCGCCAGCCGAGGCCATGCAAAACCGAAATGTGTACCGCTTGTATGTGACCGAACACCTGCTCGACAACTTCCCGTTCAGCGATGAGCGTTTCTACTCGACGTCGTATGCCTTCGACATCACCAACCAGTTCACACGATTGGTTTGGGAGACAGGCGATTACGACTTTGAGAGCACCGAGAAATTTGTCAATTCGGCTTTAGACCGCTGCAAAGTGACACCCAAAGGCTACGGCATCTTCTTCGACAATATGGAACGCATTGTAGGCTCGCTCAAGTCGCCTTACTGGTATGAAGACCTCTACCTTGTCATGCTGCGAAACGCACTTGCTTACAACCAGTTGGACGAGGCCCGCAAAGTCAGATACGAGAAGCTGTACGACATTCATAACCGCAACCTTGCCGGCAGCCAACTTCCTGATTTTGAAATCAAACTGGGCAATGATAGCGTCATCAACATCTACTCTATTGAAAGCGACTATCTGCTGCTCTACTTCCAGAACCCCGACTGCCCCACTTGTACCAAAGTGCGCCATGAGCTGGCAGGCATGGAAGTTCTCAACCGCGCCATTACCAGCGGCCGACTGAAAGTGGTGACTGTCTATTTTGAAAAGAACGAGAAAATTTGGCGCAACTTCCTGAAAAACGAAGCCAATCCGCTATATATCCACGGTTGGGAATTCAACGACAAGATTGAAGGCGAAGGATTATTCGACATCCGCATCATCCCCTTCATGTTCTTGGTGGACAAAAACAAGAAAATCCTCAAGAAAGATTTGCTGCACAACGAAGTTGAGCCTTGGCTCAAGAGCTTAGGACTTTAAAAGTTAGTCTTCCAATATCTGCTTGAGCGAGCGCAGCAATTTGTCCAAAATCTCGCCGCCACAAGTTCCTATCGACTTAGCTTTCGACAATACCTCGAAAGCTTTTTCATATTCTTCTTTGTAACAATAGTCGATGCCCTCGACGAGCAGCCGCTCGCATTCCAAATTCAACTCTCGCTCCTTTTGCAAGGCGGATTCACGCGATGCATCACTACGAGGTTCGGGCTCGACAGATTGCGGTTCCTGCGGAGCGGACGCATTCGATGCCTCCTTACTGGGTTCCGATTCGACAGATTGTGGTTCTTGCAGAGGGGGCGCATGCGATTCTTCCCTCCGAGGGGCTGGG
>JAEERB010000083.1 GCA_016285615.1 Bacteroidales bacterium | reverse complement strand
AAGTTTCAGATTCTTCAGGTAGAGAACCGAACCTTCGATGATGGAGCCGTCTTCAGCCTTAATAGCCTTGTCTTTGGCTTCAAAATCGTCAACGGTGATGATCATTTCCTTCAAGAATCTCGTAGCATCGGCGTAATTCATGTAAATGTCGGCAGAATTGTTACCCAATTGGAAGTCGAAAGTCTTGTTATTGGCGAAACATTTTCCTTTGACAACTTCACCTTCAACTGTGATAGGAATGGTTCTTTCAAGCACCACTGCGATAGGCTGCGTAGAAACTTCCCTTGAAATGGTGTCGCTCTTGGGAACGTAGTCATCACGGAGAATCATGAACTCAGTACGACGGTTCAAAGCGTTAGCTGCTTCTTGTTCACCCTTGGTGGGCAAAGCGGTAATGTAAGCCTCTGTCAACTCAGTACCTTTGGTAAAGGTGTAAGATTTTCCATCATACTTGATAGTAATGTCTTTATCCAGTTTTCTGGGTTTGTATTCACCATAGCCCTTAGGAACGATACGATCGGCATCGATACCCTTTTCTTTAACAAGGAAGTCAACGCAAGACTGGGCACGATTCTGTGACAGGATTTCGTTCTTTTCATCGGTGTCACGATAGTCGGTGTGTGAACGAAGCTCAACAACAATGGTAGGATTCTTTACCATAATATCATACAGATAGAGCAAAGAGTCTTTGTATTGCGGTTTGAGATCCCACTTAGCCAAGTCGTAGAGGATTTCGGGAAGAACGATAGGTTCCTTCGGAATGGGAGTCAAAGCAAAGTCTTGCTTCAGGTTAGTGTTTTCGGTCAGACCAACAGTGGTAACCGTAGCGGTATTGTGTTCTTCCCAATATTTCGACTTGGTAACCTTCATGGTGTAAGTCACATTATTGAGAATCTTGGTCTTATCGAAATTATAATAACCTTTCACGTCAGTAGTGGTCTTGTAAGAAGAGCCATCCGAGCCGATAATTTCAACTTCTGCACCATCGATATATTGCAGGGTTGCATCGTCTTTTACGAAACCTGCCAAAGTGTAAACCAGCGGGCGGAGAACGAAGTAGTAGATATCGTCACCACCACGGCCACCAGGACGGTTGGATGAGAAATAACCTTTATCCAAGTAAGGAGATTTCGACTTGGGGTCGAGCACTTCCGCCTCATCAAACATAATACCAATCTCGTCCCAGCTGGAGTTGATGGGCGACATCAAGTTTTCGGGAGTTGAATATTTACCATTTTTGAAAGAAGCTCTGTAAATATCCAGACCGCCCATACCAGGATGTCCGTCAGATGAGAAAAAGAGCAATGTATCACCACGCAGTGCGGGGAAAACTTCCTGTGCGGGAGTGTTCACAACCGGTCCCAGGTTAGTGATGTTGCCAAAATCTTGCGATTTCTTGGTACGGGTAGCTTTGTACAAGTCGTAGCCACCGTATCCACCCGGCATATCAGATGCGAAATAAATAGTCAGTTCGTTGGTTGTGATGAAAGGATGCACATAGTTGAAAGAGTCAGGACCCAGGTTCACCAGTTGCGGTTCATCCCAGCCTTTACCTTTCTTAGCAGTGCGGTAAACATAGCAACCTTGTACTTTCTTCTTGTCTTGAGGACATTTTGAGAAATAGATGGTAGTACCTTTCAGGTTAGCGGAAGCTTCGGCTTCGTTAACACCGGTGTTCAAGATACCGCTTTCATCAAGCATCGATACGGGCGACCACTCACCGGGCCACTCTGTATTCTTGCTCTTGGGCTTGTCGGTCTTGTACAAGTCGGAGAAGGCAATGCCAGTCCATTGGTCGGTACCTTTACCTGTTGAGCCTTCGCGGTTCGAGCTGAAGATAATCTGGTTGAACTTCGACATGTTGCCCCAGCGGGGTGCCCACTCGTCCTGACGGGTATTGACTTTCTTGAAGTTCTCCACCTCGTAACGGGTAGGTGTCTCGGTCCACGCCTTAGCTTTGGTGCACGACTCTATGCGCACGTCGGCACGCTTATCTTCGGGAGCGCGTTTCTTGTAGTTATTGAAATATCTGAGCGCGTTGTCATACTCGCCGCGGCCCAAACAGATATTACCCAAGTGATAAAGAATGATGGGGTTATCCTTCTGGTAATTCTTCTTTTCCAAACGGATGTATTGCTGTTCAGCCTTCTTCAGGTCTCCCATAATACGATAGCATTCAGCTATTTGGAAAGTAATACGGCGAACCTCAATTTGGTTCTTGCTGACTTTCTTGATCACTTTCTTATACTCATCCAAAGCCTTTTCGTATTGGCAATACTTGAAAGCGTTGTCAGCATCTTTAGTAACCTGAGCCTTCAGCCCTGTTACTGTCAAGAACAGAACAGCTAAAAGGACAGAAACAAACCTCATCATTTTCATAGGTGTCGTTTTAAATTATATGCTAAAAATTTGTCGGCTAAAATAAAAAAATTATTTCAATTCTCACAATTCTTCACAAAAATTATTTTTTCAGCTCGGTCTTTGCTCTCTTGGCACCCTTACCCAATTTCAACATATCGTATGCCAAAGGAGTGGCGATATAGATACCTGAGTAAGTACCAATCAGGATACCAGCGCCCATTGCGAAGATGAAGCCACGGATAACCTCACCGCCGAAGATGAAGATGGTGAGCAATACGAGGATAGTCGTACCGCAAGTGTTCACCGTACGGCCCAAAGTGCTGTTAACAGCAGCGTTGAAGTTTTCGTAGTTGTCGCGTTTGGGATAGAGAGCCAAGTTCTCACGAACACGGTCGTAGATAATCACTACGTTGTTGATTGAGTAACCGATTACCGTCAAGATAGCGGCGATGAACGACTGGTCGATTTCCATTGAGAACGGCATTACCTTGTAGAACAAGGAGAAGAGGCCGATGGTCAGCAAGGTATCGTGCATCAAAGTGAGCACACCACCCATACCGAACTGCCAGTTCTTGAATCGGATAGCAATGTAGATGAATATCAGGATGAGAGATACGAACACGGCCCAAGCGGCGTCGCGTAACAATTCGCGAGCGATGGTGGGCTGTACTTTCTGCGAACTCTGAATACCACGCGGGTCAACTTGTTCGCAGAACTCTTTTTCGCTGATGTCGCTCTTTACGTAGAAGCCCTTCAACGCGTTGTAGAGTTTCTTTTCGCATTCGCGGTCAACTTTAACATCGTTGCTTTCAATCTTGTAGTTAGTGGTGATTCTCACCTGCTCGTCGCCACCGAAGGTCTTCACTTCGGGATTGCCACCGAACTCGGCAGCCACAGCGGCACGCACCTCATTGGTCTTCACAGTCTGGTCGAAGCGAACCACGTAGTTTCTACCACCGGTGAAATCGATACCAGGTTGAAGTTTCAAAGTGCAGAATGAAATGATAGCGATGATAATCAATGAGGAAGAAAGGGTGTAGAACACTTTCTTAGTGCTCAGGAAGTCGAAGTGAGCATTTCTAAATGCGTTCATGGTCACCTTGTTACCGAACTTCAGCTCTTTGTTCTTAGCCAACTGGCGTTCGAAAATCAGACGAGAGATAAAGATGGCGGTGAACAGTGACGAAAGGATACCGATAATCAACGTGGTGGCGAAACCTTGGATAGGACCGGAACCGAAGATGTAGAGTACGATACCAGTGATCAAGGTGGTCACGTTACCGTCGATGATAGCGGAGTAAGCGTTCTTGTAACCTTCATCTACAGCCACGCGAGTACCCTTACCTGCGCGCATCTCTTCACGGATACGCTCGTAAATAAGCACGTTAGCATCGACTGCCATACCGAGGGTTAACACGATACCGGCGATACCAGGCAAAGTGAGGACGGCGCCCAGAGAGGCGAGCACGCCCATGATGAAGAAGATATTGGTAAACAAGGCCAAGTCGGCAACGAAACCGGCGCGGCTGTAGTACAATACCATATATATAAGAACGAGGATGAAGGCCACAACAACAGAGAGCAAACCGGCGCGGATGGATTCCTTACCAAGGGTAGGACCAACAACTTCGGATTGTACGATGTTCACGCGGGCTTCGAGGTTACCTGAGTTAAGAACGGTAGCCAAGTCCTTAGCCTCTTCGATGGTGAAGTTACCCGAGATTTCGGAGTTACCGTTCGGGATCTCGCTATTGATACGAGGATAAGAATAAACGAAATTATCAAGCACAATGGCGATGAAGGTGGTCTTCGTCTTATTCTCTACAGCGGCTTTGGTGATCTTTCTCCATTCGTCGGCGGCTTCAGATTCCATCGACATGGTAACTACCACGCGGTTGTTCTGATCTACATCCTGACGGGCGGTACGTACCACGCGAGCGCCGTTGATAGTCTCAGAGCTCAACTTAGGTCCTACTCTATCGTTGTTCTTCTTCAAAGGAACAAGAGGCATAGCGTTGTTGAAGTTCTTCTCTGCGCTACCCCAGTAGAATACAACGCCCTTGTCGCCAAGGATACGGTTCAAAGCGGGCAACATGGCATCGATATCCTTCACATCGGCTTCCTTGAAGTAGGCGATGGCGATACCGTCACCACCGGGAACAGCCTTGCTCAGGATAGCACCCAGCATCGTGTTGTCAACTTCGTCTTCATCTTCATCCTCCAAAGCATCTACAGCATTGGTTTCTGTTTCTGCGACAGCCAATGTAGTATCGGCAGCCTCTTCCCCTTGCAGAGCTTTCTGGGCTTCCAGTTCACGTTTGAGCTGAAGGTCAGCTTGTCTGAAGCGTTCTTGAATTGACTTGCCATTAACCACATCGTTATACACTTCCCAGAATTCCAATTTGGCGGTGCTCTTCAACAGGTCGGTCACACGCTCGGGTTCCTTAACACCAGGAAGTTCCACGAGGATACGACCACCTTGCAGCAGTTGCAGGTTGGGCTGAGCCACACCAAAACGGTCGATACGGGTACGCAGGATACGGAAGGTACGGTCAACGATTTCTTGAGATTCAGTCTTCAAGAAAGAGACAATCTGTTGATCGCTGGCGTTCTTGATATCAGCGCGTTCGCCGAAATAGGTACGCAGATTGGCGTTATTCATACCTTGAGCGGCCTTTTCAGCATTGAAATTCTTTACGAAGATATCCACGAAGTCACCGTGTGTAGCTTCATATTCAGCTTCGGCTTTTTCGAAAGCGCTGCTAAAGAGCTTATCATCCTTATTGGTTGCCAAACTGCTAACCACATCAGGCATCGAAACCTCGAGGGTAATGTTCATACCGCCTTTAAGGTCCAGACCGAGGTTAACCTCTTTGTACTTACACTGTCTGTAAGTGTTTCCCAAATAGATGGTTGAATCGTTCATATTGGTCAGGAACTGCAGTTCACGTTGGGTGAGCAGCGAGTCCACCAATTGATTTTCCAACATCACATCTCCATTAGCCGATTTACGGACTTCTTCAATCAAAGCCGGATCCTCGGAAGCATAGGCTTTAGCCTTTTGACCCACTCTCCACGTCACAAATGAGAACGATAAACAATACAAACAAGTGAGTGCAATCAGTACTGTAAATAACAGAATTAGACCTTTGTTACGCATAATTTTATACTATTAATTATTGATTTTTAATTAGATATGATTATTTTACACTTTTATTTAAAGTTTGCAAATATACAATTTTATTTGATTTCACAAACCATATAAATAAAAAAGCAGAAAGAAATAAGTAAAAACGAGGAATTATGCTACCGTTTCAGCTCGAAATTCTTGCCGAGATAAACCTTCTTTACGGTTTCGTCCTCAGCCAGCTCCTCGGCCGTGCCCGAACGGAGAATCCTACCTTCAAACAGCAGATAGGCTTTGTCGGTGATACGGAGCGTTTCGTTCACATTATGGTCGGTAATAAGGATGCCGATGTTCTTGTCTTTCAGTTTAGCCACAATACTTTGGATATCCTCCACAGCAATAGGGTCGACGCCAGCGAAAGGCTCGTCGAGGAGGATGAAGTTGGGATTGGACGCTAGGCAGCGGGCAATCTCGGTACGACGGCGCTCGCCACCCGACAGGTTGTTGCCCAGATTCTTACGCACCTTGGCCAGATTAAACTCGGCAATCAGCGACTCGAGTTTCTCCTTTTGCTCCTCTTTGCTCATCTTGGTAAACTGCAACACGGCACGGATATTGTCCTCCACAGTCAGATGGCGGAAGACAGAAGCTTCTTGCGGCAGGTAGGAAATGCCCATTTGGGCGCGCTTGTACATGGGCAGCGATGTGATGTCGGTATCGTCCAAAAAGATCTTGCCAGCATACGGTTGTATCAGTCCCACAATCATATAGAACGATGTGGTTTTGCCGGCGCCGTTGGGGCCCAACAGGCCGACAATTTCACCTTGGTCCACAAAGAAAGAAGCGTTGTTAACCACTGTTCTGTTCTTGTAGATTTTGACAAGACCTTCTGTTCTGATTCGCGAACCCATAACTTATTGTTTTTCAGTTTCTGTCTTTATTTTCGACATGATCATATCCAGTGCTTGCTGCAAAGGTTTCTGGATCATTACCGAGAGGAAGGGCGGCACGGCGGCATCCAGTTCCACCTCTATGAGGCTCCCCTGCCCTTCGGGCTGAATATGCACCTCCACACCCACGGGAATGTTCTTGTCGTTAGTGATCATATAGGCCACCTTATCGCATGCGCTGCGCTCGGTAACAGCTATTTGCAACTCTGCCACGCCTTGAATAGTGCATTGCACCGCATCTTCGGTCGCCGACCAGCGCGAGCAGCGTGCAGCCAGGAACTTCTCCAAGTTGCGGCAATCGGCAGCCAGCGCATAGACTTTCTCAGCCGGCGCCGACAGCGTTTCCTGTTTACTAACAATCTTCATTGGGCAGAATTTAGGTTGCAAAGATAACAATTTTTCGAGCAAGTTTGTCGTTTCCTTATTAACTGCCAACATTATGTGCAAAAAAAAATGTAATTTTGCAACTTAAACCAGAATCAAAACCTCCAAGAACATGAAAATTCGATTGCTGTTGCTGCTTTTGCTCTGCTCATTGACCGCCTTGGCACAAAATGGGCCCATCAATCAGACCGATGCCCGCGGCAAGAAGCAGGGCTACTGGAAAAAATACGACAAAGGCCACCTTGTCTATGAGGGCAAATTTGTGAACGACGTGCCCACCGGCGTTTTCAAATACTACCACACTAACGGCCAGCTAAAAAGCACCTCCGAATTCATCAGCGGCACCTCGCGCGTGAAGACAACCCTCTATCACGAAAACGGCCAAATGTCGGCCGAAGGCGTGTTTGTGGACCAGTCGAAGGATGGCGAATGGAACTATTACAGCAACACTGGAAAGCTCATTAAGACAGAGAATTACAAAAATGGACAGAAACACGGCTGCTGGAAAATCTATTCGGCGCAGACCGGCATCCTACTCGAAGAGATAAACTACCAGGACGGCGAGCTGAACGGCGAGTGGAAAAACTATTACGCCAATGGTGACATAAGCTCAGTGATGAACTACATTCGCGGCAAGCGCAACGGCGTAACCGAAAGCTATTACACTGGCAAAGCACTGATGTCCAAGGGTGTATATCACGATGGCTTTAAGATTGGCACATGGGAATATTACGATGCCGACGGTAAAATCCGCAAGAGCGAGGAGATGGTCAAGTCGGAGCCGAAAAACACCTACCTCTACTTCTACAACGGTGCATTTCCGCAAAAGATGAACCAAAACCTGATTGCCTACATCCAGAAGAAAGGAGACCAAACCAACGTGGTGCTCAAAACTGGCAAGATTTACACCACCGCCGACAACTTTGAGACCATCAAGGGATGGCTTGATTTTCAACAGTTTTGCCCCGTCACACCCAGCATTGTAGCCGTTAATGAAGCCATCACGGGCTACAAGGAGATTGACGAAAACAGCATTCTGGTCAAACTGACCCCCGACCCCGGCCGGGAAGTCATCTCACAAAAGCCTGAAGCACTTTTTATCAAGATGCTGTTCGATAAGAGCGAGATAAAAGAAGAGGAGTAAACTAATTCACAATTCACGATTCACAATGCACAATTACTTAGTTTCTTAGTTCCTTAACTTCTTAACTATTCACTTCTCACTTCAACAATTCAACAATTCAACAATTCAACAATATTCATATCTTTGCGCACTCAAAAACCGAATATAATGAAAAAGACAACTTTAGTATTAACCTTGTGCTTGATCCTTTGCGGAGCAAGCCTTTCATTAAAATCACAAGAAATGACAGAAAACGAACAAATCAGTTACGCCCTTGGAGCTGCCGTAGGAAGAGATTTCAAAGGGATGGGCTTAGACTTGAAAGTGGAAACATTCACCCAAGGCGTTGTTGACGCTATGAAGGGCGAACTTAAATTCTCAGATGAAGAGCTGCAGGCTATTTTCAATGTATTGAACCAGAAGATGCAAGAGCAACAGAACAATGCTATGGCTGGCGAGAAAGAGAAAGGCGCCAAGTTCCTGGCTGAGAACAAGAAACAACCCGGTGTAATAGAGACTCCCTCCGGTTTGCAATACAAGGTGGTGAAAATGGGTGACGGTCCCAAACCGAAAGCCACCGACAAGGTAAAAGTTCACTACCACGGCACTTTGATTGACGGTACCGTATTCGACTCCTCCGTACAACGTGGCGAGCCCATCACTTTCCCGCTCAACGGCGTTATCCGCGGATGGACCGAAGGTGTACAGCTGATGCCCGTCGGCTCGAAGTTCATCTTCTACATCCCCTCCGAATTGGCTTACGGCGATCGCGGTGCAGGCCAAATTATCAAGGGCGGTGCTACCCTGATTTTCGAAGTGGAACTGCTGGAAATCAATCCGGAGAAATAACAAAACATTGTAGGTGCGTAGCGCGCTACACACCTATCATATACGCAAAAAGGAGGTTTGGAAAATCCAAACCTCCTTTTTTTATAGGCTTCTTGTTATTAGCGATTAAAAAACGGGTCTAACACTTTATAAATCCTCTCCGACACAACCTCGATAGTAGACATAGCATCCACTCTATAGAGTTTTTTCTGCTTTTCGTAATAGTCGGCCAGCGGCTGAGTCAACTTGGCATAATTTTCCAAACGGCTCTTGATAACTTCGAGCGTATCGTCGGCACGACCTGAGATGGCTGCTCTTTCCAAAATACGACGAACCGCCTCTTCTTCAGTCACTTCCAAGTAGAGAACCATGTCAATATTGATGGGCTTGTCGTAGCCAATACCATCCATCATCTCGGCCTGTTTCTGTGTGCGAGGCACACCATCCAAAATAAAGCCGTTAGTTTCGGGAATAGATTCGATATGATTATGCAACATATTGAGTGTCAGCTCGTCTGGACAAAGCTGTCCGGCATCAATCAATTTCTTGGCCATAACACCTAATTCGGTCTGTGCGGCAATCTCACTGCGATACAACTCACCAGTGGAAATGGTCTGCAAATGATAGCGCTGAGCAACTTCAGCCGCATGCGTGCCTTTTCCACATCCCGGGGAACCGAAAAATACTATGTTAAAACTCTTTTTTTGCATAAAAACTGAGGGTTATGAAGTTAAAAGTTAAAAGTTGAGAGTTTAAAGTTAAGAAGTTAAGAAACTAAGGAGTTAAGAGTTACTGAATTATCGAGTTATCGATGTTTCCATAATTCCATGATTCTATAATTCTCTATATCTTTTTGATTTCTGAATTCTGAATTTCTATTTCACCACCTGATAAATGTGAACCAAATTCCTTCCCAGGCCGTTATAGTCGAGGCCGCGGCCCACGACGAATTTATTTTGGATAACGATACCAGGGAAATCAACGGGATAGGGTTTCTTATAGGCATCTTCCTTGAAAGTCATCGTGGCTATTTTTACATCTTTCACGCCTTTCTCATGCAGCAGATTCCACAAGTATTCGTAAGTGGTGCCCGTATCCACAATGTCCTCAATAATCAGCACTCTCCTATCCTTCAGGTCTTCGGTCAGGCCGATAACATTCTTCACCTCGTTGGTCGTCTGCGTGCCAGCGTAAGAAGCCAACTTCACGCAAGTCACCTGACAGGTCACCGTCAGTTTCTTGAGCAAATCAGCAGCAAACATGATAGCACCGTTCAAGGTCACCAAAATCAACGGAATATCGTTTTTGTATTCTTCATTGACTTTCGCAGCTACACGTTCTACAGCCGCATCAATTTCAGAGCCATCAATATATTTGACAAACTCCAGGTCTCCAACTTTTATTTTATCATTCATAGTGAAGAGGATTTTTCGCACAAAAGAAAAAGCAAAAATAACTTTTTTTAAGATAAAACGAACGATTTGCAGGAAAAAATAATCAATTTAATGAGGGAGTGAGGAGTGAGAAGTTAAGAAGTTAAGGAATTAAGGAATTAAGTGTTGTTGAGTTGTTGGTGTCATTCCGAGACGGTGGTTGAGCCTGTCGAAAACACCGTCGAAGGAATCTCTTTGAATTTTGAATTGGTTCTTTGTTCTGTT
>JAEERB010000082.1 GCA_016285615.1 Bacteroidales bacterium | reverse complement strand
GCTGCCCAGTTGTTGCAAGACAAATATCTTGACCAGCAGTATTATTTTGGGACGGAGAAAGCCCTCGTTTACCTTCATAAGATTAATGCCGAAACAGTATGAACCAGCCTAACCACCATCAGATAGCGACGTATTTGACCAACTATGTCTTGAGCGAGCTGGTGAAATATGTAATGGAGGACACCGGTTGCGGCATCGAGCAGGCAATGGAGGAAGTCTATAAATCCCCGCTGATGGAAGCCCTGCAAGATGAAGAGAATGAATTGTACGTACAAAGTCCGGCATATTTGTATGAGTTAATGAAAGGTCGTTGGCAACGACTCCGCGGCATAGCGACTGCACCTGAGGACTTCGACTACAAACAAGAACTGGCAAGCCGTTATGAAGCATGAGCGGCAGATTATATTAAGGAGACTTCTATAAATCACCTCGGGGAGGTGAGACTTTTCATAACACCGTACAAGAATTGAGATGACCGAGTTGCCATCCAAGGAGCTGTTGCAACGCCAGATACGTAAAAGCTTGGAGGCAGCCCGCCAGCATTGGGAGAATCGAACGGAGGGCTGACCACTAAAGATTGTTTTGATGAATAAGAAAAGATTCGTATCTTTGCAGCGTGAAAAAATAGAAATGAATGATGAGAAAGGTGTGTAAATTGTATGAGTGAACAATAATAAATCGTATATTGCGTTATTTCCTTTTAAAAAAGGAAACATCAATGGTAAAAAAAAGATGATATATGCCAACAAAATTGCTGGAAAAAAAAGATTGGGCTATTGACAGTGGCTTATTACCCATGCATTTGGCTCCGCACAATATGGGAGAGCGTTATATTATGCTAGATGGTGGCTACTATGAGTTCTGTCTTGACCTTGATATTGAAGATTGCACAGCAAGTGATTATAATTCCTACGCTTGGTCGTCGGACGTAAAAAACTATATTCGTGTGCAGGGTGAGAATGTTAGCGTATATAATTGGAAGAATCGTCGATGCGACACAATGAAACTCGCACTTGTAGAGCAAAAGTTCCATCATTTTTTAAAAATCATTAACTCAACTAGTATTAATTCTTCAGACGATGTAACTCCATTTCTTCTTGGACTTTTTGCACAAATGCGAAACCTGACTCAGGAAACGAAACAGCCAATTGTGGCAATGAATCTTTTATTTAAATTACTTGTTTCTATTGAGGAAAATAATATAGATGCAGATGTGTGCAAAAGATGGAACGTCATAGATATTGTTTTACCCAATGGTTTTGATAGATTGGTAGATTCCATACGTAAAGGTGCACTACAAATCAAACCAAATCTGGACTTCATTCTTAGACATGGTTCTGGGAGACTATTCGAGATGGCACACAGGACAGCACTGTCATTCAATCCACAATGGGATTTGTTTGGCGGTATTTCCACAGAATTGACATTGTCAGACACCAGCAATTATTCAAGCCTTCACTATACACCAAGGTATCTGGTTAGGAGTATCGTGGAAAACAGTTTAAAACAAATTAATAAGGAACAGGAGGTAATTAGAATTTTTGATCCGGCTTGTGGATCTGGCGCTTTTTTACAAGAGGCGCTTAAGCAACTGAAAGAGCAGAATTTTCATGGGAAAATTGAGGTCTTTGCTTATGACAATTCTGATATGGCAGTAAGTACGACAAAATTCTTGCTGTCTTATGAACAGAGAAGGCAATGGGATGAGCAACACATGACTTATCAAGTGGATGTTCGTAACTCTGTTGTAACAGATTGGCCCAAATGTGATTTGCTTTTGATGAATCCCCCATATATAGCAATGGAATTAATTAAAGATTCCATAACCAAGGATGCTGTTAGGGAAACTTTAAAGGAACTCAATATGAAGAAACGGCCCAATATGGCTGCTGCATTTTTATATAAGGCGATAAAGTCTCTGAATGTTAATGGTGTACTTGGCGCGGTATTGCCTTCTTCTCTCTTATTGTTAGAACAATATCAATCGTTACGTGAGTCAATAAGATCAATGTTTGATTTGGATATTATTGCCAAATTGGGCAATTTTGCATTTAGTGATGCTTTGACTGATGCAAGTATTGTGATAGCAAAACGTCGGGACCCCACATTCAGCATACCATTAACGGTGTGGTGTAAGAATCAAGAGGGAGCTCCTTTTAATGCGATTCGTGGCCTTAGGAAGATGCAGTATGATAATTTGACAAGCCGCATCAAAGTTGATTATAATATATATACTCCATCACGTTTCCCTGTGGTTGGTGAAACATGGAACACAATTCCAATGAAAGACGACAGATTAGTTCAACAATTGAAAACGCGAGTTGGAACTGGTGACTTGAAACATCTTTCCGAAGTATTTGATGTAAAACAAGGAATTATAACAGGTATTCGTGATATCTTTGAAGTCAGTGATATTCAATACGAGGATATTCCAAAGAAGGAGAGAAAGTTATTTCGCAATATAGCATCATCTTTTACAATTGAAGATGGTCAGATTAAAAGAAGTAACTATATTTGGTATCCTTACAATAAGAGAGGACTTATCATTGAAAATGAAGACCAGCTACGCCAATATGAATGGACATATTGTTGGTTAGCACCACACAAAACCGAACTGTTAAATAGAAGTGGTATAAAGAATTGGTGGGAGCCAACAAGATCGCGCACATGGCAATATGAACCCGCTATGCGTTTGTGTTCCAAACGTTTTGGAGATTCTTCTTCTTTTGCCATTGCCTCGTCAGAGTTTGTCATTAAAGATGGAAATGCCTTTATATTCAAATCGGAGAATGCTGTTAAATCTGACTACTACTTCTATTTGGCATATTTTAGTAGTTCAACTTTTGAACATCTCCTATCCATTTTTGCACGAACATTGATGAAAGGATATGATCTTGGGAATAGAAATATTAAAGATATTCCCATTATTGATGTAACTGAAAACTCTGGCATCCGAACAACATACGCTTATCAAAAGCTTGTAGAATTGGCGGAAATGTACTCGAAAGGTATACCGATAACAAAAGAAAAATTTGGTCATTTGGTGGACAATTTCTATCCGGGTTATGAAGAAGAAAAATAGAAAACGGCTATCAGAGAGATTGCAAAATATTCTTAATTATCTCGTGGCAAAGCAACTAGACACCATTGATTTCGCTTGTTTTGACCGGGTTGGAGATGTTATAACTAGCCAAGGTACACGTGAGGCTCTAAATCGTTCAGACACTATACAAAGTTATGTAAAGGCGACGCATTGGTTTGATATCTTTTGGTACTATGTTAATATTCAGATTAAAATAGATAATGACGGCATCTCAGAAATACCATTTATAAGTGTGTCGTTTTTTCAAGAAAATGATGGAATACTGAATCAGTTGTTCCGAGCAGAGTGGGATAATTACAACCAGAAAAGCCACCCACAACCTCATTGGCATATTACTTCTACTATAGAAGATGGCTTTGAATCCTTGAAAGAGGAGGCTGGTGTTGATGAAGACAGTCCTTTTGCAGAACTTGAAAACGAGGAACGTAAAGTGAATCTTCCTAAAATGCATTTTGCAATGTCAGGGAATTGGCATAGTGGAAACAGAGATAATATGGTAAATGATTTCACAGATGAATCTCAAGTTGCAAATTGGCTTAATAATCTTTTCGACCATGTTCGAGAAGAGTTAAAACATGCATACTGAAATACGTGTATCTGATACAAAGATAAATGAATACCCAGAAATAAGAAATGATAACAACTAAAAAGACAACATATCTAAAGAAGAAAAAAGAGGATAAATAACATATTATAAAGCGTTTTCGCTTCTGCTGACTTCTTGAAGTTCCACATATCAAGCACATCAGTGTAAAGCGGTAAACGCTCACGAGAATTCGTGGGCTTTACCTAATTGATGTGCGGGTCGTGGAACACCCAAGGAGTCATAGGCAAAGTTCCACGAATTATTTATGCCCAATCAAAAAACATAGATTTAGAAAAAACTAACATTATTATCCTGCCTATGGAAAAGAAATACAAACTCAATTACGACCCGCCTAGGGTTACAATGGTGTCCTTTGTGGTGGAGGAGGGGCTGCAGATGTCGGCTCGGACGGATGGATTCGAACTGTCCCTCTTTGATAGTGACACATGGGATGGCCCGTCATCAAATTCAGAATCCAATCGCTTTGGCGATGCCGGATGGAACAGCGGTTCCTCTCAGGGGACCGATGTCTTCGGCACAGGTTCATGGAATTAAACAATTTATCAAATCATCAAACAATGAAAACTCATACTATGAAGAAGCAATATACCATTTTCCCGTTTTTTGCAGCCCTGTTGGCCATTAGTGCCATCAGCTGCCAGAAAGACCAGAATGTCGTCACTCTCAATGCGGTCATCCAGAAAGTCAGCAACGACTCAAAGGTCTATATCAACGACCATACACCCTATTGGCATAATGGTGACCAGATAAGGATTAACGATGCCAACTACACATTACAGACGGCAATAGAGAACTCCGCACAGATACCCAATGTGGCAAACAGCACATCGGGCTATCGTGCCATCTTCCCTGCCGGCATTCTTACCAATAGCGATGCCAATATCAATAGCAGCAGTTCTGTGGCTGTAACCCTGCCAACGACTCAGGTGTTTGAAATGGTGGGCATCCATCAGCGGGTGGATGTCCCCATGGGTGCCTTTATCAACAGGGGCAGCACCCTCCAGTTTCACAACCTTTGCTCGGTGGTAAGGGTGTATGTCAGCAATGCCATCAATGCCCAGTTACCTGTCACAGGCATTACCATCACTGCCGAAAGTGCTATTCTCAGCGGTACAGGTACCGCCACTATCACTGGCGAAAGCACGGACGCTATCACTATCCCATCTTCAACAGGTTCTCATTCGGTCAGCCTTTGCAAGACAGACAACACGCCAATGAAAACTGTCGAACCTTTGGCAACAGAATACTTTGATGTGATAGTACCAGAATTCTCCACCCGAAACGACGTAACCGTTACCGTCACTACCCCCACAGGCTATAAGTCTATTTCCATCGAGAATGCCACTTTGGCTCACAACACTATCACCACCGTTACCGTCAATGTGGATGAATTGTCCCAAACCGCTGCCGAACTTGTTGATGGTCCGACGTTCAATGCTGCTATTCCTCAAAATGCCACAGCAATACGTTTTGAATACAACAATACTTCTGTTACATCAGGAACCACTCTTTCTACTGCTAGTTCTTCTTATCCCATTTATGGCAATATGGATGGCTCAGCATGGGTGGTTTCTACTCCAGCCAATAGAATGAATGTTAATGCAAACTGTGGTAATATGTTTAGTGGAGGAACTAATCTCACCAGTATTGATTTTGGGGAGAGCTTCAACACTGAAAATGTCACAAATATGTCTGAGATGTTCTGGGAGTGCAGTAATCTGACCAGCCTCAACCTCTCCAACTTCAACACTTCCAATGTCACGAATATGTCAAATATGTTCGTTGGTTGCAGTAGCCTAACCAGCCTCAACCTCTCCAACTTCAACACTTCCAATGTCACGGATATGAGATCGATGTTCTTTAATTGCAGAAGCCTAACCAGCCTTAATCTCTCTAACTTCAACACTTCCAATGTTACAAATATGAATGGGATGTTTGTTAGTTGCAGCAGCCTGACCAGCCTCAACCTCTCCAACTTCAACACATCCAGTGTCACAAATATGTCAAATATGTTCATTGGTTGTAGTGGCCTAACATGCCTCAATCTCTCCAACTTCAACACATCCAATGTGAATGATATGCGGTACATGTTCTGTGATTGCAGCAGACTAACAAGTCTCAATCTTTATAACTTTGATATGAGTGGTCTCACAAATCATACAGATGGTGAAGGAACGACTTACTCTGGCAAAACCGGTATGTGCTACAATCTTGCTTCTATATCTGGTACCTGTGCCATCACATGTTCCACAGCAATAAAGACTGAATTGCAAATTGGGACAAGCCTTAATAATAGTCTTATCACATGGTACACGCACTAAAGCAAAGCTAATCCTGAAAACGACTAAATATTGAAGTGCTACTTCGGCTATTCGCTGAAAAACCGAAGTGGCACTTCCTTTTTTCTGCATATCTATTGGGGTCATATCAGGCATAATCCGTCCTCGCCGAGAGACCGAAGAAGGATCGAAAAGCCATCATGCACTCTTTAGGTGGGTTTATTCGTTTTGTGTCGCGTCCCTCTTGGGATGCGTACCGATGCACCGGACAATCACCCCACAGCACCTACTGTTTGTACGGCGTTATTCATATCTCACTCCTCTTGGGTGATTGATAGAAATCTCCTTATTATCCCTGCCCGGCTGAGCAAACAGAATCCCATACAACTAAACGAGCGGGGCCTCCATTGTTGGGGACACCGCTCGTTTTCTTTAGCGTTACTGTTTGGGATATTGTACTGGGAATTGGATTGAGGGAGGATTACTTCTTCTTGGTGAGGAGAGAGACTACCCACAGCAGGAGGCAGGAACCGATTAAGGCGGTGACAAGATAGCCGATAAAGGTCCTTCCCCAATTGATGCCAAACCAGGCGAGCAGATTGCCACCCAAGAATCCACCAACAATACCAACCAGAAGGTTGACAAGAAAACCAAATCCGGAGCCTTTCATCAACTTGCCAGCCAAAAAGCCGGCCAACGCTCCAACAATAACTGTTAATAATGTACCTAACATAACAATAAGTTTTAATATAATTTTCCTAATAACGAACTCGTTGCATCTTTATTGTAGCAAGGCTATATTTTTAACAATATGCAACAGATCCTGTCTGCATGGCTTCATCCTACAAGCATTCCGGAAGTGGGTAGCGTCGTTCAATTCAGGATCATCACAGCATCGTTATCGGATCGTTTACCTTCATACAAACAGAAAAGGATGCTATAACAAAGGGACAAGGATACTGGATTGAACGAACTTACTGCCACTGAACGTCAATCGATGCAGCAGAATTAAACCCAATAACCTGTATGGGGTTACCTGATGATTAGCAGTATAGGGTGAAGGCTATTTGGCGAACTGCTTCACCACCTCCTCGGCATAGGTCTTGGAGACGGGGATTAGCCGGTCGCAGTAGGCGATTTCGAGCACCAGGCCATCTTTTTCCTTCCGCACGTACTTGACATTGTCGAGGTTGACCAAATACCCCCTGTGGCAGCGTACCATGCCCTGCGAGGAGAAAGTCTCGGCTATGCTTTTCAATGAGTTATGCAGCACGAGAGAGTCCTCCTTGTCGCCGCTGATGTAGTGGATGACGGTGTAATTGTCGGCGGCCTCGATATACAGCACATTGCTGCGCTTGGTGACGAATACAAGGCGGTTGCCTTTGTCGTAGAACTGGACGACACTGTCGCGGGCGGAGGGGTCGGCCTGTGAGGCGGTTTCCTTCAGCTGACTGGTGAGCGAGGCTATCTCGATACGCTTTTGCTGGAGGAGGAAAATCAACGCTGTGACGATGTAAGGCATAGTGAGCAGCGTGACAATCACCAATGTGACACGTCCCGACAAATAGAAAAATCCGAGGTCCTCGTTCTCGTTCAGCCACCAGGCGATGGCGGTGAGGGAGACAACGAGAAAGAGAAACTCGACCGCAATCCATATCAGATAAGAGGAAAGGGACATGTCGACTCGCCGGTGCACGATATATAAAAGTCGGCGACTGACAGTGAAGACCACGAGGCCTGAGAAGACCAGGACAAGGGTGTAGAAGCGGTTGCTGAGCATGGAGAGCGGGAGCGGCGGATTTAACAATCCGAGCGGCCTGTATACAACGACAAAAAAAGCACAAAACAGCACCACAAGCGCAAAGAAAAGAACAATGGTCTTTTTTTGTGTCAGGAACTTGGGAATGTATAATTTTAACTGACTTACGAATGTCATTACGTCGAAATATTTAACAAATTTCGCCCAAAATAGGCGTTTTTCGCCCAAAATAACGCTACTTCGCCAACAATATTGCCCCGTGTACTAAATTTAACATTAAGAAATGGAACTTTCGTTGTTTCTTTGCAAATTAAAAATCTGTAAAAAGAGGGTAATTGTACCCGCGTTTACAAAAGTAAAAAGAACTACAAAAAACCAACTATGAAGATTATCGGAACAGGAAGCGCTCTGCCGAAAAAGGTAGTGACGAACGACATGTTGACAGAGTTCTTCGACACCAGCGACGAATGGATTCGCACCCGAACGGGAATCGAAACCCGCCGCATCATGACAGACGAAAGTTTATTAGACTTAGCCATTACTGCTTCCCGCAACGCCATCGAGGCTGCAGGGTTGAAAGCAGAAGACCTTGATTACATCATTTGTTCAAATGTGAACAACAACTACGTCTACCCCTCGCTGAGCTGCATGGTGCAGGGAGCCATCGGTGCCACCTGCCCTTGCTTTGACATCAGGATTGCATGCGCCGGCTTTGTGTATGCCATGGACATTGCCGAGTCGTTCCTCACCACGGGACGTGCCGGGAAGATTCTGGTACTTGCCGCGGAGGAGCCCACCCGCTTCTGTCATTGGAAGCAGAGAGAGACCAGTGTGCTGTTTGGCGACGGCGCCGCAGCCGCTGTAGTGGAGGCTGGCAGCGAATACATGGGAGCCCGCATGACCACCATCAGCAACACGGAAGTCCTTTACCAACGCAACCGCCTGGAGCCTACACCATTTGAGGTGGAGGGCGTGTATGTGGACCACCCGATGGTGATGCTTGGCCGCGAGGTGTTCCGCATGGCAGTATCGAACTGCTCGGCAGAAATCAACCACCTGCTGAAGAGCAAAGGATACCAGGTGTCGGACGTGAAATACTTCATCCTTCACCAGGCCAACATGCGCATCATCAAAGGCATTCAGCAATACCTGGAGGGTACGGACGAGCAATTCCCCACCACGGTGCAGAAATACGGCAACACATCATCGGCCAGCATTCCCATCCTGCTGGACGAACTGGTAAGAGACAACAAGATAGCCCGCGGCGACTTGATAGTGATGAGCGGATTCGGCTCGGGATTCACCACAGGGTCGTTGCTGATGAAATATTAATCAAGCCCCATAAGCCACGGCTTGACAGAAAACAGAGTTATAAATTAAAAAACGATTATCATGAACAAGGTATATATTACAGGCCTCGGGTGTGTGACACCGCTTGGCAACAACATCGAAACATTATGGGAAGGGCTGGTAGCAGGCCGCTGCGGCATTGCCCCCATCGCCGCTCCCCACAGCGACACACTGCCCATCCATGTGGCCGGTGAAGTGAAGGACTTCAATCCCGAAGACTACGATATCGACAGAGGCACCGCCCGCCGCAACGACATGTACACCCTCTTTGCCCTGGCTGCCGCCCACCAGGCTATGACAGACAGCGGTCTGAAGGTTGGCGAGGATGTGGAGCCCATGCGCATAGGCTGCGCCGTCGGTTCGGGTATCGGTGGCATCAAGACCTTCAACACCGAGCATACCAAACTCCTGGAGGAAGGCACACGCCGCGTGTCGCCGCACTTCATCCCCATGATGATTGCCAACATCGGGTCGGCCAACGTGGCCATCAAGTACAACTGCCAAGGTCCCAACCTGCCCGTCGTGACGGCTTGCGCCACCGGCACCCATGCCGTGGGCGAGGCTTACCGCCTGATACGCGAAGGACGTGCCGACGCCATGATTTGCGGCGGTGCCGAGAGCGCCATCTGCGACATTGCCCTGGCCGGTTTCAACAACATGAAGGCCCTCACACAGAACGAGGACCCGCTGTCGGCTTCGGTTCCCTTCGACGCCCGCCGCAAAGGCTTCGTGATGGGCGAAGGCGCCGGCATCCTGATTCTCGAAAGCGAAGAGTGCGCCCGTAAACGCGGTGCCAAGATTTATGCCGAGGTTTGCGGCTATGGCAACACCTGCGACGCTTACCACTACACCGCCCCCCATCCCGAGGGACGCAACGCCGCCGAGGCCATCCGCCTGGCAGCCGAAGAGGCCGGTTTCACCCCGAACGAGAAGATGTACATCAACGCCCATGGCACCAGCACACCGCTGAACGACGCCAGCGAGACGATGGCCATCAAGAGAGCGTTGGGTGAGGATGTGGCCCGCAAGGTGGAGATCAGTTCCACCAAATCGATGCTGGGACACATGCTTGGCGCTGCCGGAGCCGTAGAGCTGATTATCTGCGCCCTGGCCATCAAGAACGGCATACTGCCCCCGACCATCGGCTACAAGGAGCCCGACCCTGCCTGCGACCTGGACTATATCCCCAACACGGCACGCAAGAGCCAGGTAGACATCACCCTGTCCAATTCCTTCGGCTTTGGCGGTCAGAACGCCTGTGTGGCTTTAAGAAGAGTAAAATAATTGGTACTATTCACCTTCAAACATTCAAGACACTATGTTGACAAGAGAAGAAATAAAGCAATTCCTGCCCCA
>JAEERB010000081.1 GCA_016285615.1 Bacteroidales bacterium | reverse complement strand
GTTCATCATCTATGACCGCTGGGGCAAGTCGGTATTCAAGAGCGAGGATCCCGAAGAGAAGTGGGATGGTACCATCCACGGCCAGAAGGCAGCCGACGGCGTTTACTACTATGTATTTACCTACGCCTGCATGAGCGCTCCAGATGAGAAGATCTCGAAGCACGGAAGCATCACGCTGATACGATAATTGAAAATTGAAAACTGAAAGTTGAAAATATGAAACTGCAAAAAAATATCCTGATTTTAGGATTAACATTGGGTCTCACGATGTTCTCGTGGGCACAACATCCTGGCGACAATCCTGGCGATTTGCCTGACAATGTGGACACATCAGATTGTACGTCGAAGCCGCCTGCCAAGAATTTCGACATCAAGTTGAAATGGGAATCTGAAGATTTGCGTTCGCAAGGCATTTCTGTGCATGGTTGTTCTACTCCTATGGTGGCGGATTTGGATGGTGACGGTAATCCCGAAGTGATAGGCGTTTGGTGTCCGATTTGGACTTGGGATCCAAGCAATTCACATATGGGTAATATTGGATACAGTGCTCCAGGCAGTTACATAGTCCGAGACATATTGGTTATGGATGGTAAAACAGGTGTGTTAAAATATACCATCAAGACACAGAACTACCAAAATATGGGACAAACTATCGCCATTGGAGATGTGGATGGCGATGGTAAGGCTGAAATTTTTCTCCAAAGTATTAGTGCCAAACAAAGTGGAAATACATACAAAGATAGATATGTATATTGTTACGATGGAAGTAAAGCCAATAGCAGTGCTAATGATTACAAATGGAAAAGCCAATCGCCCCTAAACTATATGTTTTCACCGATGTTGGCCGATATCAACAATGATGGAATTCCAGAATTAGTGTGTGGTGGAACTATTTTTAATTCCATTACAGGGGCCGTATTGGTCAATGGAACGATGGAAACAACGGGTATGGGCTTTGGAGACCCTCATTGTGTACACGGAAGCTGGAATGTAAGCAAAACAGGTCCGGATTGGTATGGTGGTCATTTGGGTGAAGGCTACCATGTTTGTGGCGTAGCCG
This sequence comes from Bacteroidales bacterium, assembly GCA_016285615.1. Next base: position 9,501 of record JAEERB010000081.1, on the reverse strand, counting down.
ACATTGATGGGGACAATCAACTTGAGATTTGCGCAGGTAACTGTGTCTATAAAGCGAATATCACGAATCCGACAGGCACCAGCGGCAACACTTTCCAGCTGTTGCGCAAATGCACCGCAACACTGCCCTATAACGACATGTATGACGGACAGACTTTTGTGCTTGACTTCGATAATGACGGAGATGTGGACGTTTGCGTCATTGGCAACCGTAAGGACGCTTTTAGTTCGGGTATTTTTGCTAGCGGACAAAACCATATCGGTTTTTATGCGTGGGACGGACAGACCACCGATTTGATAGGTTATTTTACCTGTGACCCCAAAACTTTCTCGCTGAGTATTCCGTTTGCCGCCGATATCGACGGTGATGGTTTCCCGGAAGTGATGGCCAACGGTTGGATTCTGGGTTATCACTGGTTGAGAAATGAGAGCTATATGGATATGATGCACGTTTGGCGTTATAAGAAAGGTTATACTTCTACGGCCAATAATACGCAAGCCAAGAATATACAGGAAATCTTCACGCGTGCCAAAACCACCGAATTTTCCGAAAGTGCCGGCTTTACCGTTTTCGATTTTAATCAGGATGGCAAATCGGAGATTGTCTATCGTGGTCGTAATGAATTATTTATCCTGGATGGAACTACACTTAACAAATTATGTACGCCACAAGCTTGTCCATCAGGCACCTTGGCAGAATATCCTATTGTGGCCGATGTGGATTGTGATGGTCATGCCGATATTATTGTTACAGACCAATATGATCAACGACTGGGAACGGGAAGAATGAAGGTTTATGAGAGCAAAACCCCTGGAGCTTGGGGACCTGCCCGTAAGGTATGGAACCAATGGCCCTATAATGTGGTGAATGTGAATGAAGACATGACTATTCCCAAATATCAATTCGACATTACTCATGTGTTTGGAAACGGAGAAAAACCGTTCAACGCCTTCCTCAAACAGCAGACCAAATTGAACAAAGATGGCGAGATGTTTGCCACCGCCGCCAATGCCTACATTGACACTACGGTAACAAAACTTACACAGCATTGCGACTCCATCACCATCGATATCACCTTTGGTAACAGCGGTACTGAAGCGTTGTACAAACCTTACGGTTTGATTATTTACAAGGATGAATATAAGGGACAGATTGTTTATCAGCGCACTTTTACCGATGAGGATTTGGAAATCAAGACCGATCGTTCGCTGCACCTCAAATATACTGAGGCCGACCTGCAACAATTTATGCCGCTCGACAAGATTGTTATCACTATCAATGACATTGGTACGGGCATCGCAGAAGAAGGCGGACAGCAGATGGAGTGTGACACATCCAACAACCGCTTTGAAATAGAATTTCCAGGCTTTGTAAGCACCGAATATGGCGACACGGTGGTTCACATGTGTGTGGGTGATATGTACGCCATCGGCAACAGCATCTACACTGAAGCTGGCACCTACGTTGACACGCTTGTTAACCGTATGGGCTGCGACAGTATCGTTACATCGTATGTTTACACTCACTCCGTTTCAGTGGACCTTGGCCCTGACCAGAGTTTCTGCTCCAAAGAGTATAACCCTGTCACTTTGGATGCTGGCGTTGTGGGCACAGATTCTACCGTTGTCAGCTCCGGCTACGAGTGGTCGAACGGCACCTCAGATCGAACTCTTACCGTCTTCGAAACCGGTGATTACGGCGTGACCATTTTCGAGGAATACCCCGGTGGACATCGTTGTACCGCCACCGATACGGTGAATATCACCATCATCACCAATCCCGAGCTGTACATTACTAAGGATGCCGAAGACTTCTGCGCTGCAGGTCATGTGACTCTCACGGCCAACTCGACAGTGCCTGACGCTGACTTCCAGTGGAATACGGGCGAGACCTCCCAGAGTATCACCGTTTCGACGCACGGTACCTATACGGTCATTGCTGATAATCAGGGATGTACAGGAACCGCCAACATTACAATCCCCATCTGTCCGTGCGAGGTATGGGTGCCCAACGCATTTACGCCCAACAAGGACGACGTAAATGATGTGTTCCTGCCGCAAGTCAGCAACACGCTCGCCTCATACGAACTGATGATTTTCGACCGCTGGGGTAAGATGATCTTCCACACTGATGACGTGAACGAGGCGTGGGACGGTACAGTGAAAGGCGCACGCTCACCCTCCAATGTGTTCACTTATGTGATTTACTATACCTGCATGAGTGCACCCGACCACAAGGAGAGAAAAGTGGGAAGTGTAACTATCGTAAGATAAGATTTGTAGGTGCGTAGCGCGCTACGCACCTACAAAAAATCAAAATTCAGAATTCAAATTGTTATAGAGACACACGGCTGTACGTCTCTACTTCATTCCGCAAGCGCAGCGGAATCTAATTCTTTTCACTTCAACATTTCAACAATCAACGATTCAACGTCTTATTATTGAATTGCCTTCAGAATATTTTTGCCAAATTCGACATTGGCCCAATGTCCTGTCTTTTGGGCGGTTACATGTCCTTTGATGGGGCCGCCTAACAGGTAAAGATCGCCAACCAAATCCAACAATTTGTGGCGGGCAGGCTCGTTATCAAAGTAGAGTTGGATGTTGTTCAAAATGCCGTTTTCCATCACTTGGATATCGCTTTTGCCAAAGAATACGGCCAATTGGTCCAAAACAGCCTGCTCGGGCTTCTGTGCCACGAAAACGATGGCATTATCCACATCACCGCCTTTTACCAGGTTATTCATGATGAGAAACTGCAACTCGTGCAGGAAGACAAACGTCCTGCATTTGTATATCTCGGGTATAAACTCGTCAAGGTTGTGCAGTTCTGCCTTCTGCTCTGCCAGAATCTGCGTGCCGTAGTCCACAGTCATGTCAATGGTGAAGTCATCGGCGGGCGTAATGCAGAGTTGGATGCCCTTCTCCGCATTTTCAAATGTCACGGGCTTATCCAAGGTGATATATTGTACAGGCTGATCTTGCGTTTGCAAGCCTGCGTGCTGCAAGGCTTCCACATACAAGCGACTGCTGCCATCCAGAATGGGGGTCTCTTCTGCATCGATGTCGATAAGGACATTGTTGATCTTAAGTCCAGCCAAGGCTGCCATCAGATGCTCGATGGTGCGCACAGCAGCGTTGTTCTCCATCACTGAGGTGCCGCGCGACGTGTCGAAAACATGGGCAACGCAAGGGTGTACCAACGGCTGTCCGGGCAGGTCCACACGCCGGAAAATGATTCCGTGGTTGGTGGGGGCGGGGTGGAAAGTGACGGTGACATGCTTGCCGGTGTGCAAGCCCTTGCCCGTAACGGTAGCGTCACAAGCAATGGTATGTTGGAGTTGGGTCATAATTATTCTTCTTTCTTGAGTTGTTTTTCTATTTCTTTGAGTCGTTGGAAGACTTCGGGAAGTTTCTTTCTGTAAACGAGCAACTTCTGTTCTTCACGATAGGGGATGGCAGGGGTGCCTAAGAGTATTTGATTGTTAGGCACTGTGTTGGCGATGGCCGATTGGGCTCCCACCATCACACGGTCGCCAACGGTAATATGGCCGTTGATGCCTACCTGTCCGCCAATAACGCAGTGTTTGCCGATCTTGGCTGAGCCTGCGATGCCTACCTGGGCAGCGGCTGCCGACCCTTCGCCAATTTCCACATTGTGAGCAACTTGGATGAGGTTGTCGAGCTTGACATTCTTGTGGATGCGGGTGGAACCCATCGTAGCTCTGTCGATACAAGTGTTGGCTCCGATCTCAACATTGTCTTCAATAACCACATTGCCGATTTGGGGCACTTTGAGATAGGTGTCGTTCTGGTTGGCAAACCCGAAGCCGTCGGCTCCGATAACGGTGCCTGCATGAATGATACAGTCGTTGCCTACTACGCATTCAGCGTAAAGTTTCACTCCGGAATGCAGCGTGCTGTTGTTTCCCACCTTGGCGTTGTCGCCAATGCATACGTGCGGGTAGAGGCGCGCTCCGTCGCCAATAACGGCATGGTCACCCACGCTGACAAATTCGGCAATATAGACATCCTTGCCCACTTGGGCCGTCGGAGCGATGTAGGCGTGCTCTGAGATTCCTTTTTTGTTGGTCTTCAGTTGGTTGTAAAAGTCAAGCAACTTGGCGAATGCCACGTATGCATTCTCCACACGGATGAGCGTCGCACTGATGGGCGACTCGGGCGTGAAGTCCTTGTTGACAATGACCGCAGTGGCCTTTGTCTCGTATATGTAGTGGGTGTATTTGGGATTGGCCAAAAAACTTAAGCCCCCTTCAATACCTTCTTCGATTTTGCAAACGGTAGTGATGACAGCATCAGCGTTGCCTTCAATGTCTGCATTGAGAATTTGAGCGATTTGAGAAACTTTAAATTCCATGAGTTTTATTTTTCGGCAAAGTTACAACATTTTCACCGAGGTTGTTCAACTGCAAAGTGGCCTTCTGTTAAAAAAACTTAAATCACAAATCATTAGCAACGATAGAAATTTGTTAGAAGGGGTGTTATCCTCTTGAGTAAAAGTGGTATCTTTGTATTTTGTAATGTTGTTGGGAAAAAATGTTCTTTTTGTAACAACAAAATCAAGAAAAATCCGTTAGAAAATCTCTACGAAGTATCATAATCAAATCATATAAAAATGAGTACAATCGACATTCGAGAATTAAATGAACACATCCAGCGTGAAAGCTCCTTTGTGGACCTGATCACCATGGAGATGAACAAAGTCATTGTAGGCCAAAAGGCGATGGTTGAGAAGCTGCTCATTGGCTTGCTGGCCAACGGACATATCCTCTTGGAAGGTGTCCCTGGTTTGGCAAAAACATTGGCAATCAAATCGTTGGCTAATACTATTAGCGCACAGTTCAGCCGTATCCAGTTCACCCCCGACCTCTTGCCCGCCGACTTGCTGGGCACCCTGATTTACAGTCAGAAGAAAGAGGAGTTTGTGGTGAAAAAAGGCCCCATCTTTGCCAATTTCATTCTGGCAGATGAAATCAACCGTGCTCCCGCAAAAGTGCAAAGTGCCTTGTTGGAGGCGATGCAGGAACGCCAGGTGACCATCGGCGAATCGACCTACAAACTCGACGAGCCTTTCTTGGTAATGGCAACGCAAAACCCCATCGAGCAGGAGGGTACCTATCCACTGCCCGAAGCACAGGTGGACCGTTTCCTGATGAAGGTGGTTATCTCTTATCCTACGCAGGATGAGGAAAAAAGAATTCTGCGTCAGCATCTTTCCCCCGAATATCCGACTGTCAATCCCGTGATTCGTCCCGAGGATATTCTGCGTGCGCGTGCCGTGGTGAAAGAAGTCTATATCGATGAAAAGATTGAAAACTATATCACCGACATCGTCTTTGCCACCCGCTATCCGCAAAAGTATCAGTTGGATAAGTATGAAGGCATGATTAGCTACGGAGCCTCCCCGCGTGCCTCTATCAATCTGGCGCTGGCATCACAGGCATACGCGTTCATCAAGCGCCGCGGCTATGTGATTCCCGAAGATGTGCGTGCCGTTTGTCACGATGTGCTGCGTCATCGTATTGGCCTGACCTACGAAGCTGAGGCCGAGAACATCACGTCGCCCGACATCATAAACGACATTTTGAATCAGGTGGAAGTGCCGTAATAATTGATTATCAGTGAGAACCATCAGAAATTGCTGCCATGGAAGCTGCTGAATTACTGAAGAAAGTACGCAAGATAGAGATAAAGACTCGTGCCCTGTCGCAACAAGTGTTTGCAGGTCAGTACCATAGTGCCTTCAAAGGTCGCGGTATGGCCTTCAGCGAAGTGCGCCAGTATCACTATGGCGACGATGTGCGCTTTATCGACTGGAATGTGACAGCGCGCTTCAATCAGCCTTATGTCAAGGTGTTTGAAGAGGAACGCGAGTTGACCGTGGTCCTGCTGATCGATGTGAGCGGCTCTAACCTGTTCGGTACCCGCCAGCGCTTCAAATCGGAGCTGGTGACCGAATTGGCGGCCGTGCTGGCCTTCTCTGCCATCCATAATAACGACAAAGTCGGTGTCATCTTTTTCAGCGATAAGGTGGAGAAATTCATCCCGCCGAAGAAAGGTAAGTCGCACATTCTGCGCATCATACGCGAGTTGCTCAACTATGAGCCTGCCCAATCGCCGACCGACATCGGTGAGGTCCTGCGTTACTTGACGAATGCCATCAAGAAGAAATGTACAGCCTTTATGATTTCCGACTTTGTGGATTCTAATTTTGAGCAGGCGCTGAAAATCGCCGCCAACAAGCACGATGTGGTCGCTCTGCAGGTGATTGACCGTGGTGAGTCGCAACTGCCCGACTTGGGACTTGTCCAGTTGAAGGACCCCGAAACAGGCCGCATATTCCTCGCCGACACCTCCGATAAGGCCGTGCGCCAGGCTCATGCCCGCTGGTGGTTTGAACAGCGCAGTCGCAACGAGGAGATCTTCAACAAGGCTGGCGTCGATGTGGCGCAACTCTATACTGATAAGGATTATGTAACCCCGCTTTTGGAACTGTTTAGAAGAAGAGGATAATGACTATGATGTTGAAAATAAGATGTTTATTGCTGTTTGTGATGACCTTCCTGGCTGCCGTGGCCTTTGGCCAGCAAGGCGAAGTGAAGGCTCGCTTGGATTCTACGCATATCCTGATTGGTGATTACCTGAATGTACAGTTGTCGGTGAAAGCGCCGACATCCGTCAAGGTGCTCTTCCCCGCAGTGCAGCCGTGGTTGCCCGACAGTATTGAGATGATTGGCGTTTCGAAGATCGACACGCTTATCGAGAACAATATGGTCGCTTATAAACAGACAGTTACCGTCACAGCCTTCGATTCGGGAAGTTTCGTTTTTCCCGCCTTGCCATTCTATACCAACGATTCGGTGCTGCTGGGAACAACCAATCCGCTGCCTTTCGAAGTGACCACGGTTCCTGTAGATACAACGTTGGCTATCAAAGATATACATCAGCCTGTTAAAGTGCCGCTCACCTTTAAGGAGGTTTTGCCATACATTTTGGCAGTGCTGGCCGTGGCCCTGCTGGTGGCGCTGATAGTCTTTCTCGTTTTGCGTTTTGCAAAGAGGGAGAAGAAGCCTAAAGTCAAAGTTAAAGTGGTACCCAAAGAGAAGGCTCATATTATAGCTCTTTCTCGTCTGGAAGCTTTACGCAAGAAAAAATTGTGGGAAGTAGGAGAGGTAAAGAGCTATTACTCAGAGCTTACCGATATTATCCGCGATTATATGGAGAACCGCTGGGAGTTTGGTGCCATGGAGATGGTGACACCTGAAATTATGACGGAGTTGGAGCGACTTAACTTGTTTCCAGAAGTCCGTGAAAGGATGCGGGAGATACTGAACACCGCCGACCTGGTGAAGTTCGCCAAATGGCAGCCGATGCCGACCGACCACGACCGCTGTTTCAAGGATGCCGTTGACTTTGTGAATGCGACCGCAGAAAAGACTATTGTTTATGATGATAACGAAAAGAAATAGTGCTGATTTCTATAAAAACTTGTGATGATGAACTATTTTTCAGGCTTTTTCCAGATGCTAAAACAAATCGAATTTGCGCAGCCCTATTGGTTCCTGCTCTTATTGCTGATTGTCCCGCTGGTGGGTTGGCAGTTATGGAAAAGGTATAAGATACAACCTCCCATGCTGGTGACGACCGTGTCGCCGTTTGTAACGGGAGGTAAAACATGGCGTCAGCGCTTCCATTGGCTGCCGCTGGCGTTACGTGTGCTGGCCATCGTCTGTCTGGTGACGGCCCTGGCTCGCCCGCAGTCGGCTTTCCGCCGCAATCAGGTGGATGTGGAAGGTGTGGACATTGTGCTCGCCCTCGACATTTCGGGCAGTATGCAGGCGATGGACTTCAAGCCCAACCGACTCGGCGCTTGCAAGAAAGTGGCTGCCGAGTTCATCGATGGACGTCCCACCGACCGTATCGGACTGGTGGTCTATGCCGGCGAGGCCTACACGCAATGCCCCGTCACCACCGACCATAATACGCTGCAGGGTTTGTTGAGCAAGGTGGATTTTGGTGCCGTGGAAGATGGTACCGCCATCGGCGATGGTTTGGGCACCGCTATCAACCGCCTGCGCGAGAGTGAAGCCAAGAGCAAGGTGATTATCCTGCTGTCAGATGGTGTCAATAATGCCGGCTACCTCGATCCGTACTCCTCTGCGGAGATGGCTAAGGACTTCGGTATCAGAGTTTATACGATTGGTTGCGGCACCAACGGCCAAGCCCCGTACCCAGGAGGAGCCTTTGGTCCCGTCTATTTCAAGACCGAAATTGACGAAGGGCTGCTCAAGGCCATAGCCAATGAAACGGGTGGTAAGTATTTCCGCGCCACTAACTCGCAGAAACTGAAAGAGGTGTATGCCGAAATCGACAAGATGGAGAAAACGCTCATCAGCGAAGTGGTCTTCGAGAACAAAGCCGACGAGTTTATGCCGTTCCTCTTGTTGGGACTATTCTTTTTCCTGTTTGAGTTGATTTTAAGAATGACCGTTTTTAGAATGATTCCTTGATGTAAATATTTTAATAATAATATCTTATGAAAAAAATACTGTTTGTTTTGGTGGCTCTGCTCGTATCGGCAACCACACTGTATGGTCAGAAAAAATATGCTTACGAAACCGTTCCTGGTGATCCGCTGAATGCGCGTATCTACACGCTGGATAATGGCTTGAAGGTCTATCTTACTGTTTATAAGGATGCTCCGCGTATTCAAACCTACATCGTGGCTCGCGTGGGCAGCAAGAACGACCCGAAGGAGACCACTGGTCTGGCTCACTATTTGGAGCATCTGATGTTCAAAGGAACGCCTAATTTTGGCACCAAAGATTGGACTAACGAACGCCCGTTGTTGGATGAGATTGAGCGGCTGTTTGAAGTGTATCGCATGGAGACCGACCCGCAACGCCGTGCCGCCATCTACCACCAGATCGACAGTTTCTCCTACGAAGCCAGTAAGTTGGCCATCCCTAACGAGTACGACAAGATGATGAAGTTCATCGGCTCGCAAGGTACCAACGCCGCCACCTCCTACGACTACACGTACTATATCGAGAATATCCCTGCCAACCAGTTGGAGAACTGGCTCCGAATTCAGGCCGACCGCTTTACACATCCTATTCTCCGCCTTTTCCATACGGAATTGGAAACCGTTTATGAGGAGAAGAATATGTCGCTGACCAATGATAGCCGTTTATCTAATGATATGATGCTCACTGCTTTATATCCTAATCATCCCTATGGTCAGCAAACGACGCTTGGCACCACCGAGCATTTGAAGAATCCTTCCATCTCTAATATCAAGGCCTTCTACAATAAGTATTATGTGCCCAACAATATGGCGATATTTATGTCGGGCGATTTTGATTTTAATAATGCTATTGCATTGATTGACAATTATTTCGGTGGTCTTGTGCAAAAACAAGTTCCCGAATGGAAGGTGAAGCCCGAGGCCCCGATTACCGCGCCTATAGTGAAGGAAGTG
>JAEERB010000080.1 GCA_016285615.1 Bacteroidales bacterium | reverse complement strand
CGCTTGATAACACCTGCATCAACACCGAGTTGACGCATCATCTTCTTGACCTTGCTGGACACCGTGCCCGCATTTGTAAAATCGCCGCCTTGTACCGGATATTCAAAAACCATAGTTCTGCTAAATTGGATTAGTAATAAGGATAATTATGCCAATGTGCACCGTTTTAATACAACGGTGAGAGGCCATGAGCATACAAAATGCCCGACGTGCGGAACAGCGTGTAGTTAGTCTGAATGAGCACCATGCCGTTCTCTTCGGCCAATTCTTTCATCTCGTCGGTAATGTTTTTTCCTCTTACGAACAAGACGATTTGGATGTCAGACATCTCGCATGTCCGGATAGTTTGGGTGTTGGCTAACCCTGTGATGAGCATCAGCGAGTCGGTATCCTTGATGGTGAGCACATCGCTCATCAAATCCGAAGCAAAGGCGTTCGTAACTTCTTCATTTTCAACATCGCCACCCACAACCAAAGTACCTTCAACAAGAGAAATAATTTCTTTAATCTTCATGATTACGAATTTTATAATTTTGTTCGCAAAGATAGGAAATTAATTCTCAAACTCCCATATTTATTTTCATTTTGAATAATAATTCCCGCAGATTACGCGGATTGACGCGGATTGTTTTCGGCGTTGTTCTGCGAGTTCTGTGAGTTCTGCGAGTTCTGCGAGAGAGAAAAAATTTTTTCATTATTTTTGCCATTCATTTGCTAATCTAACACACCTTTTTATGCTTCGAAAACTTAGAATTGGCCTTGCCGTACTCTTTTTCATTCTGCTAACGCTGCTATTTTTGGATTTCACTGGCGCGTTGCACACATGGTTCGGCTGGATGGCCAAAATCCAATTCGTACCCGCCGTTCTGGCTATTAATGTCGCCGTTGTCATCGGCTTGATTGTCATCACTTTGTTATTTGGAAGAGTCTATTGCTCCGTCATTTGCCCATTAGGAATCTTCCAAGACATCTTCTCGGGAATGGCAAGCCGTATCAAGAAAAATCGCTTCCATTACCACAAAAACAGACCTGTTCTAAGAGGTGTTATTTTATTGATTTTCATTATTTTATTAATTTTTCTACCACCTATTGCGCGGCTCATTGAACCTTACAGCGCCTTTGGCCGCATGGCCGCCAATCTGTTTGCCCCGCTGTATGCGTGGTGTAACAACCTGCTGGCACAAATTGCCGAGCGTGCCCAAAGCTACGCCTTCTACTCGGTGGATGTGTGGTTGAAAAGCCTCTCGTCGCTCATCATTGCCGCAGTGACCTTCGTGGTGATTGCCGCCTTGGCTGTCTGGAAAGGCCGTATTTGGTGCAACACGGTCTGCCCTGTCGGCACGATACTGGGCTTCCTGTCGAAATACGCTTATTTCAAGCCTGTAATCAATACCGACAAGTGCAACCACTGTGGCCTCTGCGGCCGCAACTGCAAAGCCGAGTGCATCAACTCGCAAGAGCAAGCTATAGACTACAGCCGCTGCGTGGCTTGCATGAACTGCCTCTCCAACTGTCATCAGAAAGCCATCAGCTACAAGCATATCCCCAAAGCCACAGCCGCTGACGACCAGCCCGACCAGTCAAAGCGCAAGTTTTTGGCTATCACAGCTTTATTTACCGCTGGCTCCGTACTCAACGCCAAAGCCCAAAAAGTGGACGGTGGCCTGGCGGTCATTGAGGACAAGAAAGTGCCCGAACGCAAACTGTCGCCCTGCCCTCCCGGTGCCCGCAGCTATAACAACTTTTACCACCGCTGCACTTCGTGCCAACTGTGTGTGGCCGAATGTCCTAACAATGTGCTGCGCCCCTCCAACAAGCTCACCTCGCTGATGCAACCCGAGATGTCGTATGAGCGCGGCTACTGTCGCCCCGAATGTACGCGCTGCTCGGAAGTGTGCCCCACAGGAGCCATCGAGCGCATTACGCCTGTGGAGAAGTCTTCCATCCAGATTGGCCACGCCGTATGGATTAAGGAAAACTGCCTCGCCTACAACGGTGGCAATTGCGGCAACTGCGCCCGCCACTGCCCCGTCGGCGCCATCCAGATATTGCCCGCCAGTGAAGGCAGCGTGCAACAGACCGTGGCAGTCAACACCGAGCGCTGCATCGGCTGCGGCGCCTGCGAGAACCTCTGTCCCGTGCGACCACTCAGCGCCATCTACGTCGAAGGCCACGAACAACAGCGAATCCTATAACTCCCTTAAAGCGAAAACTCATGTCACAAGAGAAATATATCAACAGAAGAGACTTTTTGAAAGTGCTGGGCGGCGGTGCAGCAGCCACTGCGGCCATCATGGCGGGCTGCACACCCAAAGAATACACCTCAGCAGGCGGACCGCAAGGCGAAGTGCCCACCGACAAGATGACCTACCGCACCAGCAGTCGCGGCGACAAAGTGTCGTTGCTGGGCTACGGCTGCATGCGACTGCCTACCGTCAACGGCGCCAGCGGCCGCGAAGATAAGAACGCCGACCTCGACCAGGAGGCCGTGAACCGACTGATAGACTACGCGTTAGACCACGGCGTGACCCTGTTCGACACCTCCCCCGCCTACTGCCAGGGACAATCGGAAAAGGCCGTAGGCATCGCCTTAAGCCGACATCCACGCGACAAATATTTGGTTTCCACCAAGTTATCCAACTTTACCGCCTACTCGCGCGAAGAGTCGCTGAAGATGTACCACAAGTCGTTCAAAGAGCTGCAAGTGGACACCATCGACTTCTACCTGCTGCATGCCATCGGCGGCGGCCAGGACGGCATGAAAACGCTGCACGACAGATATTTGGACAACGGCATGCTCGACTTCCTGCTCAAGGAGCGCGAGGCCGGAAGAATTCGTCACTTGGGCTTCTCCTATCATGGTGATGTCCGCGTATTCGACTACCTGCTTTCGAAGCACGACGAGTACAAATGGGACTTTGTGTTGATACAGCTTAACTATGTGGACTGGAAGCACGCCAAGCAGATCAACCCCCGCAACACCAATGCTGAATATCTCTATAGTGAATTGGAAAAGCGTGGTATTCAGGCGTTTGTGATGGAACCTCTGTTAGGCGGAGCCTTGGCCTCGCTCAACGACCATGCCACCCAACTGCTACGTCAGAAAGAACCTGAGGCCAGCACCGCATCGTGGGCTTTCCGCTTTGCCGGCTCCAAGCCCAAAATCCTCACCGTGCTCAGTGGCATGACCTACATGGAACACCTGCAGGACAACATCCGCACCTACTCGCCACTGAAAGAATTGACCGATGAGGAATATGCTCTGCTTGAAGAGATTGCCGACATCTATGTCAACTTCCCCATCATCCCGTGCACCAGTTGCCAGTACTGCATGCCCTGCCCTTACGGCATTGACATACCCGGCATTTTTGCCCATTACAACAAGTGCCTCAATGAAGGGTACATTGTAGAAGACCGCCGCAGTCCCGAATACAAAAAAGCACGCCACGCCTTTCTGGTAGAGTACGACCGCAGTATTGAGCGACTGCGCCAAGCCGACCACTGCATCAACTGTGGACGATGCCAGCCCGCCTGCCCGCAGCAGATCGCCATCCCCAAGGAGCTGCACCGCATCGACCGCTTTACCGAAGACCTGAAGCGCAACGGCGCCGAATTGGGTTCCGCCGCTCTGCTCACCGGCCTCATCCGCCACTTGGACGAAGGCAATTACTCGTGCGTCATCTACAAAAATGGCGAGATGAGAACTGGCACACAACGCGGCGTCCTCGACTTGTACGGCATGGTGAAAAGCAAAGACACCTTCCTCAAAGACGCCAGCATGGCCGACAAGGTGGTGGGCAAAGGCGCCGCATACCTGATGGTGTTGGGCGGCATCAAAGAGCTGCGCACCCATGTGATATGCACACCTGCATTGCAACTACTTCAAAAACATAATATTAAAGTCACTTTTGATAAGGAGGTGGACTATATCATCAACCGGAGCAAAACCGATTGGTGCCCGCTCGAAAAGAGAGTCAAAGAGTGCCGCACACCCGAAGAGGCATGGCCCGTGATAGAACAGTTTGTCAACGATTTGTTGGCTGGCAATATTTAATGTAAATAACTTAAAACAAAATAATTATGATGACATTATTATTTATAGGAACCACCGAAATCATCATCATCGCCGTAGTCATTATTCTGCTTTTCGGCGCTAAAAAAATTCCCGAACTGATGAAGAGTTTAGGCAAAGGAGTGAAGAGCTTCAAAGACGGCATGAACGACACCGAACAGCCAAAGAACGACGAACCCAAGAAAGAAGATTCCACTTCTGACAATGCCCAATAGCGAACACACGCAAACATTCTGGGACCATCTGGACGAACTCAGGTCGTGCCTAATACGCATGATTGTGGCCGTACTGGTGTGCGGCATCGTTGCGTTTTGCTTTAAAGACCTGCTGTTCAAGATTATACTTGCCCCTAAAGAGGCTTCGTTTGTCACCTTCAAACTTATTGAGCGACTCACGGGGCAGGCGTCCGATTTCTCGCTTACGCTCATCAACATCGACCTGGCGCAACAGTTCATCATCCACTTGAAAGTGGCCTTTTACTTCGGACTGCTGTGTGTCAGTCCCTACCTGCTGTACGAGCTGTTCAAGTTTGTGGCGCCTGCGCTCTACACGAGCGAGCGGAAATATGCTGTCACTGCGCTGGTTGGCGGCTGTGCGATGTTTTTCGCGGGCGTGCTGCTCAACTACTTCATCATCTACCCTGTGACGGTCCGTTTTCTCGGCAGTTATCAGGTCAGCACGGCGGTGCCGAACATCATCTCGCTCGAATCGTACATCAGTGCGCTGCTGATGCTCAGTCTCACCTTGGGCATTCTATTTGAAATTCCCATATTATGCTGGCTTTTGGCCAAATTCGGTCTGCTGACCGAAGCGCCCATGAAAAAGTACCGCCGCCATGCCATTGTGGTTATTCTCGTTGTGGCTGCCATCATCACCCCCACCGCCGACGCTTTCACCCTCACCATCGTGGCGCTGCCCATCTATTTGCTGTATGAAATAAGCATCGTTATTGTGAGGAAAACGGCGAAGGCGTAAGGTCTTCAGCAATAGTCCCACGCTATTTGAAGAATCATTTTTATGGGATTTCTTCGGCTGCTAACGCAGCCTCGAAATGACGCACTGTGGGTTGCCCGTGAGAAAGCGGCGGCACCACGATAGTGCGAACACTATTATGTGAACTGCCGCCGCTAGTGTTCTAATAGGAGCCGTCGTCATTCCGAGCACGCGTTAGCGTGCGAAAGAATCTCATTAATCAACTTTTTACATTTTTTTGTTGTTTGTATTAAAGAAATATTTTTCTAACTTTGTGCGATTGAATTAATTAAAAATATCATGAACGCCTATCCCGCTACAAATGTGCAACGGCCTAAGGATGGCTTATGTACTTTTGTGGTTATTGCAATATGTTTAATATCACCAATTTTTGCCAACAACATACCTTGTACTTGGAAATTTGAGAACAGTGCCGACAGTGAAAAACTTAAGGTGTACGAGTGCTGGAAAGCCTACTTGCAATCGGCCCCAGACAGTTTGTACGACAATCCGTATTGGAATAGCGATGATAAACAAAAGTACAGGAGTTATGATTTGCTAAATTCTGAAGGCTATCTCACGCCAGGCCTGTACAAATTTCGTGGGATACGAAATGAGGTTCTGTCAATCAGTAAGATAGAGGATAAATATGACATAAGATCCATGTTTTACTGGATATACAAAGATACACTATCCAACAGTTACAATATCTATGTTATGGCTATTACACACACCATGGCCCAGATAGATTCTGCAGGACAATGCAAATTGTCAAATTTTCTTCATCATTATACAACAAGTTGGAAAACAGAAAAATATGGAAACATAACTTATTGTTATTACCCTGAATACAGCTTTAACAGAGAGGAGGCTTTCCGTGCAAACCGAATGCTTGCTTTTTTAAGAGAAAACCTTGATATTCAAGTTGACGACATAAAGTATTATATTTCAGAAAATTGTGAAAGTATTAGCAAATTGAAAGGTTTTGACTTTGTTGTTGGAGAAGGCGAAAATCCCACCAACGAGTGTGGCTTTTTTGATGTTTATAACAGCATTATCTATGCAACGGCTAAAAGAGGAGAATGTTATGAGCATGAATTCATGAGATTGGTATGGCAGCAATATCCCCAGGCACACGGACTATTTATACAGGGAGTGACGGAATGTTTTGTGCAAAACGGATCGCAGAGAGGCATTTTGCATCAAGAGCATTTTAACAATATAGACGAATACTTAATTCTGCATCCTGAAATAGACTTTTACGAGTGGCGAAACCTTCCTAACCTTAAAGGGGTAACAGCTCCCATTTACTTGATAGGAGCCATGATCTGTATGCTTACTATTGAAAAAGGAGGAATCCCCTTACTGGCAAAAGCCATCAAAGAGTATGGAAATACCAAGGAACAACTTTACCTGTTTATTCAAACAGAATTAGGAATAAGAGAAGAGGATTTTAACCGCTACTTCAGACAAAAAGTTCACGAATACGCCATTGAGGGATTTCCAAATTATGTCTTGGAGTAAAAACGCCGTACAAGCAAGAAGAATATTTTATTAATCTTTGTATTAGGTAATTAAAAACCATGAAAAGCAAAAACACATTTCTAAACTGTGCTGCCGCCACCATCATTGACCTTAGCCTCGTGTTTATGATGACGGCAATGACCGCTCGCGGGCTGTCGGCATGGATTTACCCACGTCGCTGGGTTTATCTGTTGGTCTTCTTTTTAGGCTATTACCTGATTTCATATCTGTGGGAAAGGCAAACCTTGGGACAAAAGGTAATGGGTGTGGCATTGGCTAACAAAAACGACAAGCCGCTGCGATGGTGGCAGATAGTTATTCGGGAAATATCTAAAGCTTTGTTATTGATTGTAGTGCCCGCTATCTTTTTCAATGAAACACTCTTCGGTATGTTGCCCAAGAGAGGATTATATACAGGCTGTTACATTATTCTGTTGTTAGTTCTGTGCTTGGTTGTAAAAATAGCGACGAAACGAAGTCTATGGGATTGTATGGCTGGCACTTGTAAAATAAAACAGCCAACATTACAGCCGTTTATGAAGAGGTTTGGCATTTCGTTTTTGGTTGCTGGTGCTGTTTTCGTTTTAGGCTTAATGCTGTATAACAACACCTCGAATTCCGGTCTTACAAAAGTGTGCGGGTTCAGGTTTCCCTTTAAGGGCATGGATTACCCTCAGAATTTTAAAGCACGTGAATGTGCTGATTACATGAGCGGTATATCTCAGACTCCTGTGGAATATTTATTGTCGTTGTTCGAAAAATACGACATTGTGATTCTGGAGGAGGTTTCGCACCAGCATGTGAAAGAATGGGAAATGATTGTCCAACTTGTCTCTTCCAAAGAATTCATTAACAAGGTCGGCCACGTGTTTACCGAGTACGGCAATTCGGTTGACCAGCTTGCGGTGGACACTGTTCTGCAAACCGTGTATGACAGCGACAGCTCTTTAATTCAGGCTATTAGGAACTCTACCCATACGCGCAAAAATGATTTGTATTTTCTTCGTCACGTGAATCTGTTGAATGCCACTTTGGAAGATAGTTTGAAAATAAAAGTCTATCCTTGTGATATCTTTGAAACCAGGAGTTTTCAGGTTCCGAAAGACGTGGATATAACCAAACGTGACAGTCTTATGGCTAACTGTGTGATAGACTGGTACGGGCAAACACGAAAAAAGTGTTTAGTGGTAACCAATTACAGGCATGCATTTATTGCGAGTACAGAGTTCTTACGCAAAACAGGAGACTTATTTAGAAAAAATCGGTTTGAGAATCAAGCACAATATATTCATGATGCTTATCCGGATAAAGTAGCCAATGTTCTCTATTTCAGACCGCGTCCGGCACTTGTCAATCCTTTACAGTTTGCCATGGGTAAATGGGAAACAGCATGGCGTCTGGAAAATTATCGTCCTATTGGATTTGATTTTAAAGACACCCCCTTGGGCAAGGATGAATTCGACATGTATATTTTCTCGAAACAACAGCAACAGCAAGCCCATTATCAAGACTTTTTTACAGGTGTGATTTTTGACGAATACGATGTAAAAGGGGTGGACGATACTGTCGTAACGGATATTGTTTTGGGATGGTGGTGTTATATTGATATATGGATGGCTATGTTGTTATGGTTTTGTTCGTTAATAATCCTGTTAATTTGCATGTTAGCAGAAAAATGGAAGATAAAGGCTCTCAACAAAAAGATTTGAAAAAAGAATATCATGAAACATTATCTGTTGCTATTTTCAATGTTCTTTCTGTTTTACGGCTGCTACGCACAACCCAAAACTGTACGCCAGTACTATTATTGGACCAACCAGGCGGAGTTGGCCATTTGCGACAGCAATTTCCAGAGAGCCAATGAGTGTTTTGCAAAGGCTTTCACTTACAAGTTTCCGTTTGCCAATCATTTGCGAACAGCTTATCATCTCAATACACATATTACGCATGATGAGGAGAACATACTGCAATATGCGTATCAGCTTTGCCAAAGAGGGGATGGAGAATATGCTGTGGCCGAATATCGTAGAAATGATTCATGCGACACACAACTTCTTGGAAAATTGCAAGATATGGCCGATACCACCCGGCCATCATACGACACCTTGTTGCAGAGGAAACTTGAAAAAATCATCGAAACAGACCAGTCTTTTATACATCAAATACCCGCCTCGACAAAAGAGGATTCGTTGAACAAAAGCAACTTGGAGGCAATTAAAGATATTTATCAAAGATATTCTCATGTGAATGAAAATACTGCAGGACAATATTATTGGCATTATTTGGGAACCCCTGCTCTTCATTATGTCCAAGCTGGCAGCTATTCTTTGCAAAAAATTCTGCGAAAGCAAGTTAACAAGGGCGATTTCTCTGCCTATGAGTTCATGTCGCTCGAAGACGAGTATCATTGGCGTAAACGTTTCAACAAAAACACTCCGCCACAAGACCCCAACCGCTATGCTCAAGGACATTACTATTGCTTTGAGATGAGCAATACTCTGTTTATTAACTATCCTGCCAATGTCAGGAAAGTGAATCGAAACCGAAAGAAGTTGGGAATAGCAGAAACATTTGAAGAGATGGTGACGAAGCGCATTTGGGAATTCAAACACCGTTTGTATTGGCATCCAGTTAATCACCGGCGATATGGTACAGAAGAGGACACTGCCCGTGAGGCAGCAAAAATGAAACAGGAGATAGATGCGGAGCACGCCGCAGGCGATTTTTCGAGAATGTATTATGATAGAGAAAACACTTCCGATAATGTAAAGTAGGCTCCCGGCTCGCCATGGATGCGGAAAAATAATTTTTTTTGTTTCGTTGTTTATAATAAAATATTGTTCTAACTTTGTGACGATAAATTAATTACAAAAACATGAAAACAAAATCCACCTGTAATGGATTTGCATTGCTGGTTCTCTCCATGCTGTCATGGTTGACAGGAGACTGCTGTGCGCAAGCCACAGCGCAGCAAGACACCAACTACTGGCACTACCACGAACTAATTTACAAAGCCGAGTGTGCATTGTTTGACAAGCACGATGTGGATGCCTGTTTTCAGTATTACGACCAAGCCTTCAACAACTTTGAGTTCAACTATGCGCATGATTTGGTGAATGCTGCCCAACTGGCACATTATTACCATCGTGATTACATGAAGTACTTGAAAAGGGCGGTACTTTTCGGTGTAAGGCCGTTACATTTGTCGAGTATTCCCGTTTGGAGGAAATCTTATATTACTGTATATAAGGAATTTATTTCTTATTTTAGAAGCGAAAAAGGTCAAGCCGTACGCCAGCAATATCTTGCTACCATTAATCAGGAATATTTGGCATGGACATACCAATTTGTATTACGAGAAATGAAATACAGACGTAGTAATCTCGGGGATGAATATTGGCAAAGTTTCAACCCTTGGGATGAGGAATTGTTGACGAAAATTAAGGAATACGGATTCCCAGGAGCTAAATTGATAGGTGTGGATGATTCTCTCTTATACAAAGATTTACAGAACGAAGAGTTGAACTTTAACCGGTTGGTCAAATTGGGTGCCGACAGTCTCTGTTTGCGTCCTAAAACCGACGTGGTGAAAGTCTCAATCACAGGGGAGAAAACTTGGATAAAAAGAGATGATTTGCCTAAAGATGATTGTCCGAAATTGGATGGTAGTTGTGCACAGATTTGGTTCTTTGTTTATATGGCCCATAATCCTTGTCCGCTGAAGATTTTCGAGGCCACGTATGATGAAATTGCCAAAGGCAATCTTCATCCTCGGGAATATGCGAAGATGATAGAGTACGCAATATTTTCACGCAGGGAGTGTGATTGTGAAAAATATGGCAAACAAGTTTTTAGAATAGGCAATACTATGTCACACAAAGACTTCCGTTTGGGAAAATTCTTTTTGCCAGACAATGAAACGGATGCTCTCAGAAAAAAATACTGGATTATACCATTGCGGGTAGAACAAGCCAAAGCACAATTTGGCATAGAGCACGGCTATCGTTTTAATTGGGGAATGAACAACATGTATAGTTATCAATAAATATTTTTAACCATGAACACAATTACTAAATTCAAAAAAATTATCGTGTTTGCCTTAATTTTGCTTGGGAACCAAGTTTTTGGGCAAACCAACATTGGCGTTGACGAACGCTTCGAATTAGTCAACATCGCTTTTCGCCTAACGGGGAAAAATGTTT
>JAEERB010000079.1 GCA_016285615.1 Bacteroidales bacterium | reverse complement strand
CCTCAATGTACTGCACCAACTGCGCGGCCGTGTGGGCCGAAACAACAAGAAAGCCTTCTGCTACATGCTGATACGCTCATGGGAAGAGTTGAACGAAACCGCCCGCAAGCGACTGAAAGCCATCGAAGATTTCTCTGACATCGGTAGCGGCTTCCAGATTGCCATGCGCGACCTCGATATCCGTGGAGCGGGCGACATCCTGGGCGGCGAACAGAGCGGCTTTATCTCCGAAATTGGCTTCGAAATGTACCAGAAAATCCTCAATGAAGCCTTATTGGAATTGAAGGAAACCGCTCCCGAAGGCATACAGATGGCCGACAACACGGCCTTGCTCCACCGCGAATGCCTGCTCGAAACCGACTTATCAGTCTTATTGCCAACAGAATATGTCGCAAGCGTCAGCGAGCGCATGAGCCTTTACAAGGAATTGAGCAACCTGAAAAACGAAGACGAACTTTTCAAGTTCTCGCAGAAACTGATCGACATGTTCGGTCCGCTGCCACCCGAGACGCAGGAACTGCTGCAAACTATGCCGTTGCGATGGAAAGCCGCCGACCTCTACTTTGAAAAAATCGTCCTCAAAAAGGGCAGCTTCACCGGTTACTTCATCGGCAACAGCAGCTCACCGTTCTATCAGTCGGAGCTGTTCAGCAAGATATTGGTCTTCATGCAAAAAAACCACCCCACCGTGCAAATCAAGGAGGTGAACAAAAAATTGTTGCTGACTATCAAAAATATACCCACCGTCAAATCGGCCATCCATTGGCTTGATATGATTAATAAAATGTAATTCGCCACTGTTTTTACTTCAAATAAAGATGGTTGCGATAGAATTATGACTTTTAGGCAAAGATTTATTGTTCTGATTATTAATATTTTAAATTTTTTCGACTTCAAACGATTATTTATGTATATTTGCAGCCGCGACGGGATATAGCGTAGTCCGGTTATCGCGCCTGCTTTGGGAGCAGGAGGTCGCCTGTTCGAATCAGGCTATCCCGACAAAGAACGGTTCCGTAGCTCAATGGATAGAGCAACTGCCTTCTAAGCAGTAGGTTGTTGGTTCGATCCCAACCGGAATCGCCAAAAGAGGTTTGCAGAAAGAACTGCAAGCCTCTTAATTTTTTCGATTACAGTGTAGTTTTTAAGCCCGTTTATTCGTTTATATATTGATATGTAATTACATTTAAAACCAAAACTCTATGAAAAGACACTTTTTGTATTTTGCAGCAGCACTCATTGCAGCTTCGTTCTCATTGACTTCGTGTGACAAAGACAAAACACCTGATGGTCAGATAATTAATGATGCCGTGCAGGATAAGGACGGCAATAAATATGACGCCATCAAGATTGGCGATCACACGTGGATGACCGAGAACCTCCGCTCCACCAAATATGCCGACGGCACCGACATTCCCATGGGAACCTCTCCCAACGGCAACACCGGCTACCGTTACAATCCCAATGGTGACGAGAAAAACGTGAAAACTCACGGTTACTTGTACAACTGGACGGCAGCCATGAATGGCAAGGGAAGCAGCAATACCAACCCCAGCCACGTTCAGGGTGTATGCCCAAAAGGATGGCACATACCTAGCAAAGCTGAATGGGAAGACCTAATAAACTACATTGGACGCCAAAGCGAATTTGTATGCACAATCGAGGAAGGTGGTGACGCATACGTAGCCAAAGCAATGGCCTCTACCGAAGGTTGGGAACCCAGCACACAGACTTGCGCTCCCGGCAATCTTCCCTCCACCAACAACGCCACCGGCTTAAACGGCACACCTGCTGGAGCTTATACTGGCATCTACTCCGCTTTCAAAATTGCTGCCAACATGTGGAACGCCACAGAAGATGGCTCTGAAAATGCTTGGGTTACAACACTCAACTATATGCACCCCAACGTCAGCATAAACAGCATTAACAAAGGACACGCCTATTCCGTTCGTTGCGTGAAAGACTAATGGTGATTAACCACTTTTTTTGCTAAAACCGCATTAGGGACGAATGATAATTCGCCCCTAATTTTTTTTTCATTTTGTATTAATAATTTTTGTACTTTTGCACCCCTAAATTAAAAGAGGCTCTTTAATTTAGCTGACAAGTCAACCTCATGTTAAACCCTTAAAAACCAATGGTTCGCTACGGCGAATCGAAATTAAACAAATGTCAGAAGAATTATTAAACACTCCTGAAGCCACCGCTGAAGAGCAACCCGCTATGGAAGCAGCCGCTCCCGCAGCTGAGAAACCCAGAAAGATGAAAGAAATCGAGAACGCTTACGGCTCACTCGACAACTTCAACTGGGATGCCATCGAAAAGAAAGGCACCAAGTACAGCAAAGAAGAGACTGAACAACTGCAGGAAAAGTACACCCAGACCTTCAAGTCAATTGACGAACAGGCCGTTATCATGGGTACCGTTGTTTCCTTCAACTCACGCGAAGTGGTTGTCAACATCGGCTTCAAATCCGACGGTGTCATCTCCGCTTCCGAACTTCGTTACAACCCCGACCTCAAAATCGGTGACGAAATCGAAGTTTACGTTGAAAGTCAGGAAGATTCAAGCGGCCAACTGCTGCTCTCTCACAAGAAAGCCCGTCTGCTCAAATCGTGGCTCCGTGTTAACAAGGCATACGAAGACGAAGAGGTTATCCAAGGTTATGTTAAATGCAGAACCAAAGGTGGCTTGATTGTTGACGTATTCGGCATCGAAGCCTTCTTGCCCGGCTCACAGATCGATGTGAAACCTATCAGAGACTATGACGTTTATGTTGACAAAACCATGGACTTCAAAGTTGTTAAAATCAACCAAGAGTACAAAAACGTGGTTGTTTCACATAAGGTTCTCATCGAAGACGAACTCGAGGCTCAAAAGGCTGAAATCATCGCCAAACTCGAAAAAGGCCAAATTCTGGAAGGTACCGTTAAGAACATCACCGGTTACGGCGTATTCATCGACCTCGGTGGCGTTGACGGCTTGATCCACATCACCGACCTCTCTTGGGGTAGAATCATCCATCCCGAAGAAATCGTTCAACTGGATCAGAAACTGAACGTGGTTATTTTGGACTTCGACGAAAACAAGAAACGTATCGCTCTGGGTCTGAAACAATTGACTCCTCATCCGTGGGACGCTTTGGATCCCAACCTCAAAGTGGGTGACAAGGTGAAAGGTAAAGTAGTGGTTATCGCCGACTACGGTGCATTCCTCGAAATCCTCCCCGGCGTAGAAGGTTTGATCCACGTTTCCGAAATGTCATGGTCGCAGCACCTCCGCACCGCTCACGACTTCCTGAAAGTCGGCGACGAAGTGGAAGCCGTTCTGTTGACCCTCGACAGAGAAAACAGAAAGATGTCTCTCGGTATCAAACAATTGATCCCCGACCCGTGGGCAAACATCGCCGAGAAATATCCCGTTGGCTCGAAACACACCGCTATCGTTCGCAACTTTACCAACTTCGGTATCTTTGTTGAACTCGAAGAAGGCGTTGACGGCCTGATCCACATCTCTGACCTGTCTTGGTCGAAGAAGATCAAACATCCCGCTGAGTTCACCAAGATTGGCGACGAAATTGAAGTTGTGGTTCTTGACCTCGACATCGAAAACCGCCGTCTGAGCTTAGGTCACAAACAACTCGAGGAGAATCCTTGGGATGAATGGGAGAATGTCTTCACCGTTGGCTCTGTACACGAAGGAACCATCGTTAGCAAGAAAGAAAAAGGTGTAGCTGTTGCTCTTCCTTACGGCGTTGAAGGTTTCGCTTTCGACCGCTCCTTACTGAAAGCCGACGGCACCACCGCCCAAGTTGACGAGACCCTTCCTTTCAAGGTTGTGGAATTTGTGAAAGAGGCTAAGAAAATCACCCTCTCTCACACCAAGACCTGGCAGGAAACTCCTGAAGATGAAAAGAAAAAGGTAATGTCAGAGAACAAGAAGAAAGCCAAGGAAATCGCTAAGATTAACGAAAGCACCGAAAAGGCTACGTTAGGCGACCTTGAAACCTTGAAGAATCTGAAAGAAAACCTGGAGAAATCTGAAAAAGAATAATCTCTAATCTTCGGATAACGAAAAAGCCGACCCGATGGGTCGGCTTTTTTTATTTTTTCTTCTTCTCCGTCAGCAAGTTTTGGATGTCGTTCAACTTCATCAGCGCCTCCACTGGCGTAAGCGAATTGATGTCCAACCCCACAATCTGTTCCTTCACATCCAGCAACAAGGGGTCATCCAACTGGATAAAGCTGAGCTGATAACCAGGCGCCTGCTTCTTCTCAATGCGCGGCTTGTTCTTGTCGCCCGTACCGTGGCTCTCTTCCAACTGGTGCAAAATCTCATCAGCACGACGCAACACCTGCGGCGGCATTCCTGCCATGCGGGCCACATGGATACCAAAACTATGCTCGCTGCCTCCCGGCTCTAATTTTCTCAAAAAGAATATCTTATTGTTGATTTCCTTCACAGAAACATGGTAATTCTTGATGCGCGGGAACTGCGAAGCCATGTCGTTCAACTCATGATAATGGGTGGCAAACAACACCTTAGCCCTGTATTTCTTATGCTCGTGCAAAAACTCTGAAATAGCCCATGCGATGGAAACACCATCGTAAGTGCTTGTACCTCTGCCTATTTCATCGAGCAAAATCAAACTCCTGTCGGAAATGTTATTCAAAATGCTGGCGGTTTCATTCATCTCCACCATGAAGGTCGATTCGCCCGTGCTGATATTGTCGGAGGCACCCACACGCGTAAAGACCTTATCTACAATGCCTATCTCGGCCGACTCTGCCGGCACAAAGCAACCCATCTGCGCCATCAGCACAATAAGGGCAGTTTGTCGCAGTAAAGCCGACTTACCCGACATATTAGGACCTGTTATCATCATGATTTGCTGATGGTTATTGTCCAAAAAGATGTCATTGGCAATATAAGGCTCACCTATCGGCAACTGCTTCTCGATAACAGGATGGCGACCATTCTTGATGCGTATTTCCGTACCCTCGTTGATGCGCGGACGAGTATAATTATTTTCAATGGAAACAACTGTAAAACAGAGCAATACATCCAAGCGGGCTACTACACGCGCATTGGTCTGGATGATGGACAAATAATCCATTGCATTCATTACCAGTTCGTTGAACAGACGCGCCTCAATCTCTAAAATGCGGTCTTCGGCTCCCAAAATCTTGGTTTCCAAATCCTTGAGTTCCTCCGTGATGTATCGCTCCGCATTGGTCAGTGTCTGCTTACGAATCCACTCTGGCGGTACCTTATCCTTATGGGTGTTGGTCACTTCCAGATAATAGCCAAACACATTGTTAAAGCCTATCTTTAAGGAAGATATGCCCGTCTTCTGCGACTCACGTTGCTGGATATCAGCCAAAATCTGCTTGCTGTCGGTGGCCAGCGAGAGCAATTCATCCAGTTCGGCATCCACACCTCTGTTGAACACACGCCCCTTGTTGACCAGTACTGGCGCATCCTCATTGACCTCTTTTTCAATGCGTTGATACAAAGTAACACACGGATTCAGTTGCTCGGCAATCTTGGTCAACGGCGAATTTTGGGCTTTATCACAAATGGCTTTAATGCTTTCAACAGCACGTAATGCCCTGGCCAACTGCAACATCTCGCGCGGGTTGATACGACCTACGGCAATTTTGGATACCATACGCTCCAAATCGCCGATATTCTTGATGACCGCTGCCAACTGCTCGGCTATCGAATCGTGATCCATCAGATATTTCACCACCGCTAATCTCTCCTCAATCATGGCCTTGGCTTTCAGCGGAAGCACCATCCATTTGCGCAACATACGCGAACCCATGGGTGTCAAAGTCTTATCGAGCACCTGTAACAGCGTGACCGCATTCTCGTTGGGCGAATGTACCAACTCCAAATTGCGCACCGTGAAGCGGTCGAGCCAAACATACAACTCTTCCTCAATACGGTTTATCTTGTTGATATGTTGTAATCTATTATGCTGTGTTTCTTGCAGATAATGAAGCGCTGCACCCGCAGCAATGATGCCATCGTGCAGGTTCTCCACACCGAAACCTTTCAGAGAGGTGGTCTGGAAATGCTTGATGAGCAAGTCGTGGGCATAATCGTAGGTAAACACCCAATCCTCAAACGGTGTCAGCAGCATATTGTCGCCAAACTGCTCTTTGAAGGGTGTCATCAGCGTTTTCTGGATCACCATCTCGGCAGGCTTGAAATTCTGCAACAGCTTGTCGATGTACTCCTTATTGCCTTCGGCAATGTAAAACTCGCCCGTTGAGATATCCAAAAAGGCGATGCCGCTTATCTTTTCGCTGTAGTGAATGGCTCCGAGGAAGTTGTTCTCGTTCTGCTCCAACACCTTGTCGTTGACCGACACACCAGGCGTAACCATCTCTACCACACCGCGTTTCACCAAAGTCTTGGTCATCTTCGGATCTTCCAGTTGCTCGCAAATGGCCACTCTGAAGCCAGCACGCACCAACTTGTGCAAGTAGTTGTCGAGCGCATGGAAGGGAAAACCCGCCATATCGACAGACGCGGCAGCACCATTGGAACGCTTGGTGAGCACAATACCCAACACTTGCGAAGCCTTGACGGCATCTTCGCCGTAGGTCTCGTAGAAGTCGCCCACACGAAACAGCAAGATGGCGTCAGGATGCTGAGCCTTAAACTGGTAATACTGTTTCATCAAGGGTGTTTCCGCGGATTTCGCCATATCACATTCTCATTTTGCATCGCAAAAATAGTAAAAAATAGCGGACCACTCAAGAAAAAAAGGATGAAATGTTTTACCTTTGCAACATCATTTTTCCCGCTGAAGATGAACGACAACAATGCCATTGCCAAACTCTTATCGCAATACGACTTCCCGTTGTATCTTGCCCCGATGGAAGAGGTGACCGACCCGCCTTTTCGTCGCATCTGCAAGAACTTGGGTGCCGACATCATGATTTCGGAATTCATCTCTTCCGACGCCCTCATCCGCAATGTGGACGTGAGTTTGCGCAAACTCACCTTCGACGAGACGGAGCGCCCCTTTGGCATCCAGATCTTCGGCCACACCGAAGAGGCTTTGCGCGAAGCGGCCGAAGTGGCCGAGGCTGCCCACCCCGACTTTATCGACATCAACTGGGGCTGCCCCGTGAAGAAGGTGGTCAACAAAGGCGCCGGCTCAGCCATCCTCAAGGATATACCCAAAATGGTGCGACTCACTAGCGCCGTGGTCAACAGCGTCAAACTGCCCGTCACTGTCAAGACACGACTGGGCTGGGACGAGCTGAACAAGAACATCGTAAGCGCTGCCGAGCAATTGCAAGATATTGGCATACAAGCTATTGCAATCCACGGACGCACACGCTCGCAGCTATACAGAGGCACCGCCGACTGGACGCTCATCGGGGAGGTGAAAAACAACCCTCGCATGACCATTCCCGTCATCGGCAATGGCGACATCAACTCGGCAGCCAAGGCGTTGGAATACAAGGATCGCTACGGCGTAGATGCCATCATGATTGGCCGTGCCGCCATTGGCAACCCTTGGATCTTCAAGGAAATCAAGGACTTCTACTATCATCGCGAGTTCACCCCACCCACCTACAA
This sequence comes from Bacteroidales bacterium, assembly GCA_016285615.1. The sequence continues at coordinate 3,356 of JAEERB010000079.1, read as the reverse complement.
CGAGCGTGTGGAAATGGCTATGCTGCATCTCCGCACCGCCGCCGACTGGAAAGGCGAAAAGAAAGCTGTGTTCGAAATGCGCCGCCACTACGCCGCCTATTTCAAAGGCATCACCAACTTCAAGCCCAACCGAATACGCCTGATGGATGCCCTCACCATCGCCGAGTGCGAAGCCATCTTAAAGGACCATCCGTATTACACATAACCGTCCACCATCGCCACAACAGTTTCCCCTTCTTTGAAGGGGTGGCCGAAGGCCAGGGTTGCACAAAAGAAGAGAGCCTTCGAAAGAAGGCTCTCTTAAATATTGCATAAACCCGTTATTTTTTCTTTGTGAGTTGCGGTTAATGTTACTTAACCAAATCAACGATCGCTTTGAATGCCTGAGGATTATTCATAGCGAGGTCGGCGAGGGCTTTGCGGTTCAAAGCAACACCCTTCTTTGCTATTTTGCCCATGAAGGCAGAATAGGACATGCCATATTCGCGTACTCCCGCATTGATACGGGTGATCCATAAACTTCTGAATACACGTTTTTTGGCTTTTCTGTCGCGATAAGCGTACTGTTGACCTTTTTCCCATGTATTCTTAGCTACGGTCCAAACATTTTTTCTCTTTCCGAAATAACCTTTGGTCCGATTCAAAATCTTTTTTCTTCTTGCTCTTGAAGCAACATGATTAACTGATCTTGGCATAAGTTCTCCTTTCTTTTTACGTCAGCGGTTTAAACTGATAAACTCTTGATGTGCTGATGGTAAAGTTAATAATTCGTTTTATTTGCAGCCTAACATTTCTTTGATAGTTCCTTCATTAACCTTGTCGGCAACGACTCCGTAACCGAGGTTACGTTTTCTCTTCTTTGTCTTCTTGGTTAAGATGTGACTCATGTAGGCATGGTGTCTTTTGACTTTTCCGGTACCTGTCAAGGTAAATCTTTTCTTGGCAGCGGATTTGGTTTTTGTTTTTGGCATTTCCAAGTAATTTTTTAAGGTGAATATTTTGGGTTTAATGCAATTTTCTTATTTCTTGGGATTCAGTATCATAATCATTCTCTTACCTTCCAACTTGGGCAACTGCTCGGGCTTTCCGTACTCTTCCACCGCTTGCGCAAACTTGAGCAGTATCAACTCGCCTTGGTCCTTGTAAACAATGGAACGTCCTTTGAAATAGACATCCACCTTCACTTTGCATCCATCTTTCAAAAACTTGATGGCATGATTGGTCTTGAACTCGAAATCATGATCATCAGTTTGGGGTCCGAGGCGGATTTCCTTAATCACCACCTTTGCCGATTTTGACTTGATCTCCTTCTGCTTCTTCTTCTGGTCATAGAGAAACTTCTGGTAATTCATCACACGGCATACCGGAGGAGTGGCCTGAGGAGAAATCTCCACTAAATCCAACTCTAACTGGTTGGCAATCTCCATAGCTTCTTTCAATGAAACTATCTTTGACTCAATTCCTTCACCTACAACACGTACGGTGGGCGAAGTGATCTTCTCGTTAATCTTGTGCAAAGCCTCTTTCTTCTGAGGACCTCCACGATGGAAACCGGATTTGGTAACTGGTGTTGCGATACTTATGACTCCTTTCTACTTTAAGTTTGTATTCTATTTATTTTGAAAATTTTAGGGGTGCAAAAATACATTTTTTTTTGATACCTGCGCCATTTATCATCTTTTTTTCTGAAAATATTGAAATAGAAGGTATTATACCTCTTTCTGCAAAATTGCGTGTCACGGATTCATTTTTCGATTTTCAGATTAATCGCGGAGACAACGGACAGAGAAGCCTCGGCCCTTATATTGGTCATTGTGGAGAAAGAGGTATGTTGTATAGGCGAGGTCGCGGCAGAAAACGGTGTTTAAGTCATATGCGGTAGCACTCCAAAAGTAAGCGGATTCGGAAAAAGCGATGTAGTCACCATTATAAATACCCGCAGGCAAAGCACTGAAGCCAGTGGCATTGTTGGAACTCTGATCGTTGCCCACCCTACATTCGCGATTAAACTCATTCCAACCCGCAGTTGCGGCCAGTGCTTTGGCAATGCTACTGTTGTCGCCACCGCAAGCATACTCGCTTCGACTGCTCACATAATCAGCAAGTTGTGTCCATTCCGCATCGCTCGGCACATGCCAACCCATAGGGCAAATGCCCTGCACGCCTGAGGGGTTGGTTCTCGAGGACTCTGCACCATTCATCACCGCTGTCCAATTGTACAAATAACCGTAAGCGGCAACGTTGACCGAATCATTATTTGGTGCGTAACGATACGGTTCTGTGAAAGTATATGACTCACCCACAGGGATAGGGGTGCTGTCGGCATAATGCGTAGTGCGCAGGTTCTCCTTCATCCAGCACTGCGTGCCAATCATCACCGTGTTATACACATTGCCATCAATGTCGGTGACAGTGAGTGTGCCTGAGCAAGGCGATGAGAACGGCAACACAAACGTCTGCGAGGCATTCTGCGCCTGCTTGATGTGATGACTCTCCTCCTCTGTGCCGTTGATGGTGGCAAAACCGACGTATTCCATCTGGTCGCCGAAAGTGAACGGGTTAGTAGTGGCGTGACGGATATGGGATTTAGGCGTTACAGCGGCGGCACCGATATATTCAATCCGATTGCCGTTCCCCACACCATTGCACACCATTTTGATGGACGACATTTTACCGTTTTGGCGGGCGGTAAAAACGTAGGTGCCGGTGGCAGACAAAGAAACGCGGAATTGGTGGGTGCCGATTCCTGGATACACACAGTGCGTTTCTACGATACGCCCTAAAACATCCGCGATTTCCAGTGTTACCGCACCCGCTTCTGCCACCGTTAGATTCACATCGGTGCTGCCAGAAAATGGGTTCGGGTTATTCTGGGATATTCCAAAACCGCCATTGACAAAGGATTCGTCAATGCCCGCGTCGTTCTGCATCGTTAGAACAGTATCGGGCCACGTAAGGGTCTCCTGCCAGTCTTTCGTCAGGTTGGTGACAGACACACGGTTCAGCTGCACATACTGATTGGCGGCATCCCGCGCCGTAAAGGTAAGAGTGACAGTCTGTGCAAAGGCCACAACGCCCATCAGGGCTATTGTAATAAAGCATATAATCTTTTTCATAATAATTGGAAATGGGTTATAATAAACTGTTAGTGATTTTGTTAATCTGTTATCAGAAATGCAAATATAACAATAAAATAACACTGTTCAACATATTATATCTTGCCCATATTTTTACTATCTTTGTCACCGATTATGCTGAAAAATGTTAAATCCTTTATATCAACATTTCATGAAAACTTTTTTAAGATTAACGACAACCCTTTTAGTTCTCCTAATTTTCTTCAGCAGTTGCGCTAA
>JAEERB010000078.1 GCA_016285615.1 Bacteroidales bacterium | reverse complement strand
CAAGATCGCTACATTATGACGACCGAGCAGAAAACGTTTGAGTTTGACCCGAATACGAACACTTTCTCACCCAGCAACAGTTTCCGTCCCAACGACATCAAGAGCGTTTCCACAGGCCCTGCCGGCTACAGAACCATCTGCGCCGTGCCCGAAGAGAGCTGGTGGACCTCGCATGTGCTGGATTACAATACTGGCGAGCAACTGTTTGAACGCAACGGCGCCAAGATTTACAAAGCCCGCTGGTGGTTGTGGGAGAATTAAGAGATGAGAGAGGAGAACGGAGAGAGGAGAGAGGAGAGATGAGAGTTCTTTTGAATTTTGAGTTTTAATAATAATAATGATATGAAAAAAAACATGATTAGAATTTCCTTGGGCTGTTTGATGATAACGGCCTTGATGTCTTGTGGTAACAAAGGCCGCACGGTAGTAGCCGAAGCAGAAATGAATGTGGTGCCGCTGCCCGTGGAGTACACCTTTAGCGAGGGCGAGTTTACATTGACTCCTGCTACTGTGATTTATGACGCTTCAACGACCAACCTGCCCGATATGGATAAGGTGCTGAAGGCTTGCCAACGCTACAGCAAGGATTGGTTTGGCAAGGAACTGGCTACCAAGAAGGGTAATGGCGACAGCAAAGGTATTGTGCTGTTGGCAGATGTGGCCATGCCTCAAGAGGGCTACCAACTCAAAGTGACCAACGATCAGATTGTGATTGCCGGTAGTACGGCTCAAGGCCTTTTCTACGGTTTGCAGTCATTACGTCAGATGGTGCCGGCTGAGTGCTACGGCGCAACCGACATTGCCAAGATAAAGCTGCCGTGTGTTACCATCAACGATGAGCCTAAGTTTGAATACCGCTGCGCTTTGCTCGATGCGGCTCGCCACTTTATGACTGTGGATGAGGTGAAATCGTTCATCGACATCATTGCGCTGCACAAGGGCAACACGTTCCATTTCCATATCACCGACGACCAAGGCTGGCGTATCGAAATTAAGAAATATCCTGAACTGACGCAGATTGGCAGCCAGCGCAAGGAGACCGTTATCGGTCACAATACGCCCGAATACGACGGTACGCCCTACGGTGGCTTCTATACGCAGGACGAGATTAAAGAAATCGTGGCTTACGCTGCCGACAATTTTGTCAATGTAATTCCCGAACTTGACCTTCCTGGCCACATGCAGGCTGCTTTGGCCACCTATCCGCGTCTCGGCTGCCGTGGTGCCGATTATCCATACGAAGTGCGCACCAAGTGGGGCGTTTCGAAAGAGGTGCTCTGCGCAGGCAACGACGAGATTTACGAATTCTTGGAAAATGTGCTGACCGAGATGATGGAGTTGTTCCCCTATAAATATTTCCATATCGGTGGTGATGAATGTCCGAAAGACGAGTGGAAGGAGTGTCCCAAATGTCAGGCTCGCATCAAAGCCGAAGGCTTGAAGGACGAGTTTGAACTGCAAACGTTTGTGATGGATACGATTGAAAAATTCCTCAATGCTCATGGCCGTGAGATTATTGGCTGGGAAGAGATTGTGCAAGGTGGCGTTTCCAAGACTGCTATCATCATGCACTGGCGCTACGATGATATGGCCAATATTGCCATGGAAAATGGTAACCGTATGATTATGTGCCCGTTGTCGCACTGCTATCTCGACTATTTCCAATCGCCCGACAGCATCAAGCAACCCGGCTACGGTCATTATATTCCTATCGACACGGCCTATAGCTTCGATCCCTACAAAGGTCTGACCGATGACCAGAAGAAACAGATTTGGGGCGTTCAGAGCAACGCTTGGACTGAGTACGCTTGCAATATGGATGAGGTGACCTATATGTTCCTGCCGCGCTATGCTGCTCTCTCGGAAGTGGGCTGGACTTACGACAACCGTGATTTTAACGATTTCTGCCGCCGTATGGGCTCTCTGCGTAAACTGTACGATTTCTATGGTTGGAATTACGGCAGTCGACAGATTTTTGGAGATAATGAAACACTTGATTATAAGCCGATTAAGAAATAAATTCAAAATTCAGTATTCAGATTTCAAATAACTAAAGTCTTTCTGAATTTTGATCTTTGAATTTTGAATTTAAAAAAGATGAAAAAAGTCATAGTCTGTTTATTGATCGTTATATCTTTTTGTGCGCAGGCGCAAACTCCAGCCATACAGAAGGATATGGCTATGGAGCGACGCATTGAGCGGCAGCTCTCCCGAATGTCTTTGGAAGAGAAGATAGGGCAGATGCTGGAACTGAAAGTCAATCGGTTTAGTGTGCCCGATATGGTGAACGGAAAGCCCAAGTGGCGGTATGTAGATGCGATGAAGTTGGATGAGTCGGTGTTGGATACGCTCTTTGCCAAGTATTATGTCGGCTCGGTGTTGGGCGTTTCGGGCAATTATGCGGAAACGCGTGCGCAATGGCTGGAATGGATTACTTTGATCCAGCAGAAGGCTGTGAAACATATTGGTATTCCAGTGCTTTATGGGAATGACCACAATCACGGAACGGCCTTTATCCAAGAAGGTACACTCTTTCCGCAGCCCATCAACATGGCGGCTTCGTTCAATACGGCTTTGGCTGAAGAAGGCGCCCACATTACGGCCTACGAAAGTCGCGCCAGCGGCTGTCCGTGGGTGTTTAACCCCACGCTGGACCTCGGTCGCGACCCGCGGTGGCCGCGTCTTTGGGAAAGCTTTGGCGAAGATGCCGTGGTGAATGCCCGTATGGCGGAAGCGCAAGTTCGCGGCTATCAAGGCGATAACCCGAACCATTTGGGTCCTTACAATGTGGCGACTTGCATCAAGCACTATTTCGCCTACGGCTCGCCGGTCAGCGGCAAGGATAGGACTCCCGTCTATATGGCGCCTAATATTTTGAGAGAGAAGTATTTCGAACCATTCAGGGCTGCCATCCAAGCGGGTGCGCTGACGCTGATGGTCAACTCGGGCAGCGTGAACGGGGTGCCGCTGCACGCCAGCTATGAGTATTTGACACAATGGGTGAAAGAGGATTTGCAATGGGATGGAATGATCATCACCGATTGGCAGGATATAAACAGTTTGTGGACGAGAGAGCATATAGCGAAGGATAAGAAAGAAGCCATCCGAATTGCTGTCAATGCCGGTGTCGATATGACGATGGAACCGTATGAGGTGGACTTTTGTATTCTGTTGAAAGAGTTAGTATTAGAAGGAAAGGTGAGTCAGGCGCGCATTGACGACGCCGTGCGCCGTATTCTGCGGGTGAAGTATCGCTTGGGCTTGTTCGACAATCCTGTGAAAGCAAATGTTGATTATGCCGATTTTGGTTCTGAAAAATTTGTCAATCAGTCATTGAAAGCAGCCGAAGAATCAATGGTGCTGCTGAAAAATGAGGGCGATATTCTGCCTTTGAAACAAGGAACCAGAATTTTGGTGACAGGGCCTAATGCCAACCAGATGCGCTGCCTGAATGGTGGGTGGTCGTACACTTGGCAAGGGGCTGATATGCCTGGTGTTTCAGAAAATTTCAATACCATTTATGAGGCCCTTTGCAACGAGTTTGGCAACGATAAAGTGGTGCTGGAAGAAGGGGTGACCTACAAGAAAGGAAAATACTTTGAAGAGAATGAACCTCAAATAGATAAGGTTGTTTCTGTCGCCGCCAATGTGGATGTCATCATTGCTTGTGTCGGTGAAAATAGCTACTGCGAAACGCCCGGCAATCTGACAGACTTGCGGCTTTCGGAAAACCAGCGTGATTTGGTGAAAGCATTAGCCCAAACGGGCAAACCCATCATTCTGATTTTGAACGAAGGTCGCCCGCGCATCATAGCCGACATAGTGCCGATGTCAAAGGCAGTGGTAAATATTTTGTTGCCAGGAAATTATGGTGGCGATGCATTGGCTGGCCTGCTGTCGGGCAAAGCCAATTTCTCGGGCAAGTTGCCCTATACTTATCCTAGCGAACTCTCGTCACAAATTACTTACGACTTTAAAGTTAGCGAGCAGGTAAAGACGATGGAAGGCGACTATAACTACGATGCCGTGGTGGCATGGCAGTGGCCGTTTGGCTATGGACTGAGCTATACCGATTTCGTGTACAGTAATTTAGTGGTTGATACAAAGAGTTTTACCGCCGATGATATGCTGACTGTGTCGGTGGATGTGAAGAATGTGGGCGCTGTTACTGGCAAAGAGGCAGTATTACTCTATTCCAGCGATTTGGTGGCCTCTATTACGCCTGACAACCGCCGACTGCGCGATTTTACCAAAGTGGAATTGCAGCCTGGGGAACAGAAGACAATAACCTTCCACTTGCCGGCTCAAAATCTCGCATTTGTCGGTGCAGACGGTCGCTGGCGAATTGAAGAAGGGGATTTTGTATTAAGAATAGAAAACATGATGCAGACGATTCATTGCATCCAGACTAAAGTTTGGGATACACCGAATAGGTAGAATTGGGATTGTTTGATGGTATTTCCAATAATAAATCGTGCCTTCTTCCCGTTATTTTTGTGAAAATTTTATATGTAAAAAAAGTTATTTTTACATCGTTAAACTATTGTATTGATGCTATTGTCAATGGTATATTGTTATTCCCAAATTTTACTGATATGATTAAAAAGAATCTTTTTCTGTGTCTGCTCATTGCGGTGGTCACATCCATCTCGTTCTCTGTTAATGCCCAGACGCGCATTCAGGCCAAGTTGAATAAGGCTACCGTCTATCTTAACGGTGCCGCATTAACGCACACTGCCACCGCCACGCTGAAAAGCGGTGCGCAGGACATCTGTATCGAGGGACTCAGTCCTGATATCGAAATCGGTAGTTTGAAAGTTTCTGCCAATGGCGTGCTTATTTCGGCTGCCGAATTTTCTAACGATTTCATTATGAAGAAGGAAGAAAGTGTCCGTGTCAAAAAGATGAACGATACATTGGAAACCTACCGTCGCCAGCTGCAAGATGCGAAGAACGACTTGGCTGTGAACACGCATCTGCTGAAAATCTTGTCGGATGGAACGCTCAATAATATGCAGGGCAAAGATGCTCTCGTCTCCACTGCCGACATTACCGCCAATATGGAGCTTTTTAAAGCGAAAGCGGCTGGTATTCAGAAGAATATTGATAATGACAATCGGAAAATCACCGAGTTGAACGATCAAATTAAGCGACTGACACAACAGTTGAATCAGGACATGCTGCAGAACAAGCAGCGCACAGGCATTGTGACGTTGGCTGCCACCGTGCCCAATGGAGTGACCACCACCTTCACGGTGACTTACTTTACGCCCACCGCTTCATGGACACCTTGCTACGATATCAACATCGTATCGATGGACAAGCCCATTGCCATGCAAGCCAAGGCACAGGTGAAGCAAACCACTGGCCTCGACTGGAACAATGTGAAACTCACGCTGTCGAATGCTACCCCTAATCGCTCGAAAGAGGCGCCTGTCTTTAGCTCGTGGTTTCTCTCGTTTGTTCGTGCCCACCAGTTGTCGAAGGGCTACATCTCTGCCAGATCTAACACGATTACTTACGCGGAAGAGGCTGCTGCCCCGCAGACGCTTGATGGAGTGCAAGTTGAGGAGGGTGGTGCTCCGCTGCTGATGGACGATTATGTCGATGTGGACGAGCAGGAGGTGTATGTCAATTACGAGATTGCCGTGCCCTACAATATCGCTGGCAATGGCAAAGTGCAGCTCATCGACCTGAAATCGTATGATGTGAAGGCTAAGTATTTCTATTACAGCATACCCAAACTGTCGGGCGAGACTTATCTGATGGCCACGCTGTCGGATTATGAGAAGTACAATCTGCTGCCTGGTTATGCCACGGTAACCTACAACAACACGTACGTGGGCAAGACTTTCCTGCGTCCCAACGCTACGGAAGCTAATCTTCAGTTGACGTTGGCCACCGAGCCGCGTATTGCCGTGAAGCGCGAACTTCGTCGCGATTATACCAGTACAAAGGTGGTGGGCAACAGCACCTCAGTTACCAAGTCGTACTTGATTACCGTGAAGAACAACCTGTCCAAGGCAGCGCAATTTACGTTAAAAGAGCAATATCCTATTTCGAACGACAAGGAAATTGAAGTGAAACTGCAAGAGGTTTCGCCTTCGGCCACCTACAACAAGACCGAAACGGGTGTGCTGACTTGGGAACTGGAACTCAAAGCGGGCGAGACGCGCACGTTCATTGTCACTTTCAATGTGAAATACCCGAAAGACCGAAGAATCAATTGGTAAAAGCAGTAGAGACGCGATGAATCGCGTCTCTACAACCTTTCAATTTTCAGTTTTCAATTTTCAATTTTTAGTTTCGGCACCTTGAAGGTGAACTGGTCGTAATCTTTGGTGCGCCAGGCCTGCGACTTGGTGATTCTCGACAGGGCGAAGAGGGGTGAGAAGGTTCTGACAGATATGGTTTCGCCGTCGGGCATGAACTCCAGAATACGGAGCCAGCCGTCGCCGCCGTTGCCATGCCAACTGCCGTCAGCACATTGGGCGTTGAACATCATCTGCGGAATCTTGCGTCCATTGGCAGCCGTGTCGGTGTGGAACGACACCGCGCAGGAGTAGTCGGTGGCAGCCACTGTCGATTTGATGGAGGGTGGACTGCCAGAGTGACCGCACAGTACCATTACGATGTTTTCTGAATTGAAAATCAACTTGTTCCATACATCTTTGGCCCAGTTGCGCGGCTGCAGGGTGTATGACTCAGAGGTGTACTGCTCGCCATTATCTTTTAGGAATGAGTGAGTGAGGATGATGACGCGATGATTCTTGTACTTGTCCGACTCAATCAGTTCACGGGCCCAGTTCAGGGCTTCGTCGCGTGGGGCGAACTCGAAGCCGATGACGAGCAAGTCACCCCAAGTGTCGGTGTGGAACTCGAAGGCCGAATTTTCCATTGTTTGTTTGCCTTCATAGTTTGTGCCTAACGATACCAAATGTTTTTCATTCAGCAGGTTGCGCTCAGGATAAAAATACTTGGGCATTTCGGAGCGGCGGTCTTCGGCGGCCAACGGTCCGCAGTCATGATTGCCTTGGCAGGGAACGTAGGGCATCACATCGTCCAGGCGTTCCAGCGCGCGCGATACCGACTCCCACTGCTGTTGCGAACTTTGATTGCCGTTGCGCAGGTCGGTTTGGGTTTGGGCGCTGCTGTGGATATGGCCGTCAACGTATGGATGTTCCGAGTCGTTCTTTTCTACCATATCGCCCGAAATTAAAGCGGCAATCACATTCAGCCGGTTGCGAACCAGCGCCGTCCAGGCCGTTTGCAGTTCAAACAGCGGCTGGCAGAGACTGGATTTGTTGTACGCTTGCGGGTCGGAGAGGAAAATCATGGAGAAGGAACTGTCGTTTTGCAATTCAGGGTAGAGGGGAATGGATGGGTCATCGCCAGAGCCGCAGATGCATCTCACGCTGTAGCCTTCGCGGGCTGTCTTCTCGTACGAGTAGTGCATGATGCCGGTAAGGCTAAAAGCCACTTTGACGGTGCGTCCTATGCCAGCGGTGCTGCCTATGTCTGTCCAGTACTGGGCGGCTCCATTGTAGAAAAAGTCGCCGTTTTTCCAATAGCCGCAGGGCTTTGCATCGAAACCCGAAGCATTGGCATCGGGGTCGATGATGTGATTTGAGTAGTTGTAGCCAAGAGTGTTGGGCGTTGGGCTATGCATGGTGTCTCCTGTGTAGCCGGGCCCCTTGTACCACACCCAATGGCAGTCGGGATTGGCCAGTTTGACAGCCAGCTTGTTGCTGCTGGGTAGCTCATATTGTGAGATGTTGGTGGCCATGGTGCCGCGGTTCCAGGCGGGGTCAATCGCGTTGAGCATGTCGGCCCACTCTTTGTAACTGGGCACATGCCAGCCGTCGGGACAAATACCCTGCAAAGGGCGATTCTGGTCGGTTTGATTGATAGAAAAGTTGCAAGCGGTTGACCACGGGTAATAGACTTGGTGCCCCACGATGGAGTCGGTGCGTTCGTAGTAGTAGCGGCCGTAAGTGTATTCGGCATCAGTAGTCAGTGGCTCCAGCTTCTTGCCGTCGGCGTAGGTCTTGGAACGCATATTCTCCGCCATCCAGCAGTTGGGGCCGATTTTGACGGTGCGGTAAACATTATCCTCAATGTCGTACAGCAAATCGCCGCAGTGAAAATCGTTGTTGAGAAGGAAGGGAAGCACATTGCCGTAGGCGGTTCCTACTTCATTGATAGCGTATGCTTTAGCATATAATTTGACATATTTGAAACCTTTGGTCAACTTATAGGCCTCGGTGATGAAGATGCCGTTTTCATCGATAGTGTCACCTTTGAAGATGAGGTCATTTTCGTCAAAAATGGTATCGGTACTGATGATGACGCCCACTTCTGTGATGGGAGTCTCATCTTGCGGAACGGCTTTAGAAGAGATTTGTGCCGAGCCGCTGCTGGCGCGGTCCACCGAAAGTGTCTGTACCAAAGGCAGAAGCGGTTCCTGCACTTCATCAGGGAAAGTGAAGAGGATGGTCTCGCTGCTATGTTGGTTTTGCGTGATGACGGCTTCCTTCACTCCGTCGGTTTGCGTGGCATAGCCGGTGTATTGCATCCGGTCGCCACTGGCGAAGGTGCTGCTGCTCTCTTTGCGCGTCATCTCCTCTGTTAGCGGCAGACTGCTGAGGTAGTCGATGTGGCACGACCTGTCGGATTTGCCCACATTGACCATCTTGATGGATGTGGTGCCGTGGTCGGTTTGGGCGCTCAGTAGGTAGGTTTGCGGAGAGGAGAGATTGGCACGGAACTGGTGTTCGCCCGCGGGCAGCGTGTGGCGATATTCGGTCATCTTCTTACCGTTGAGGTCGTAAATGGCCAGTTGTACTTTTTTCTGTTCGGGCAGCACGAGGTTGAACAGCGTGATACCTTCAAACGGGTTGGGGGTGTTCTGATATAGTTTGGCGGCACCGGCACGGTCCCATTGTGGAACGCCCACCGTGTTCAAAATCAGCAAGGTGTCTGGGTAATAGACCACTTCTGTCCACTCTCGCGTCAAGTTGTCGATTTTCACGCTGTCGAGTTGCTGGAACGAATGGCTCTCGGTCTCTCCAGTGAAGGTCAACGTCACCGTTTCCTGCGCCGAAGCAACAAACGTAATGAAAATCAAATTGATACAGATTATGAAATTTTTCATAGTGAAGGTTTTTATTGTTTTAAACATACAAAGATAGTTTATAGTTGTTATCGAATGCAAAATTAACTTTTTTTTTACAAATGACTATAAAGCGGAAAAGGGATTCCTTCGTCGGTGGTTTCGACAAGCTCAACCACCGCCTCGGAATGAGGCGTAGTCGATGAACCAGAAAGCAGTAGAGACGCGATTCATCGCGTCTCTACAACCTTAATTATACATTAAAATTATTCATTATTCATTGTTCAGCTTCGACACTTTGAAGGTGAACTGGTCGTAATCTTGGGTTCTCCATGCTTGCGACTTGGTCAGTTGCGACAGGGCAAAGAGCGGTGAGAAGGTTTTCACGCTGACAGTTTCGCCATCGGGCTTGAATTCCAGAATACGAATCCAGCCGTCGCCGCCGTTGCCGTACCAGCTGCCGTCAGCGCACTGCGCGTTGAACATCATCTGCGGGATGATATGGCCGTCGGCTGCGGGGTCTTCGCGGTACGATACCGTGCAGGAGTAGTCGGTGGCATCAACTGTGGCTTTCATTGTGGGAGGTACGCCCGAGTGGCCGCAAAGTACCATTACGATGTTCTCTGACGGATAAACCAGTTTCTCCCATACTGCCTGTGCCCAGTTGCGTGGCTGCAGTGTGTAGCCTTCGGAAGTGTATCTTTTACCTTCTTCGGTCAGGAAGGAGTGGGTGAAGATGATGACACGGTGGTTCTTGTATTTATCGGATTCGATAAGATTCTTAGCCCAGTTCAGTGCTTCATCGCGCGGAGCAAACTCAAAGCCGATGATGAGCAGGTCGCCCCAAGTCTCGGTCTTGAACTCGAAAGCCACATTCTCCATCGTCTCTAAGCCTTGGTAGTTCTTGCACATGGAAACGATATGCTCAACATTGAACATGTTACGTTCGGGATAGATGTATTTGGGTTGCTCTGAACGGCGGTCTTCGGCTGCCAAAGGACCGCAGTCGTGGTTGCCCTGGCAGGGAACGTATGGCATTACATCGTCCAAGGTCTCCAGTGCACGCGATACCGACTCCCATTGTTGGGTAGAGGTCTGGTCGCCGTTGCGTTTGTCCATCTGGTTCTGGGCGCTGGGGTCAATTCTGCCATTTACGTAAGGATCATCTTTTTCATTCTGTTCTACAAAGTCACCTGAAATCAGGGCGGTAAGCACTTTCAGTCTGTTGCGTACCAAGGCAGTCCAGGCGGTTTGCATCTCAAATATAGGTTGGTTGAGTTTGAATTTGCTGTATGATTGCGGGTCGGAGAGGAAAATCATAGAGAAGGATTGGGGGTCTTCCAAGGTGGGATAAACTGCAATGTCAGGATCACCATCGCCGTAAACGCATCTTACACTGGCACCTTCTTTGGCGGTTGCAGCGTAGGAGTAGTGGATAATACCGGTTTCGTTGTAGGCAATTTTAACCGTACGACCGATAGAGGTGGGAGCACCAATAGATGTCCAGAATTGGGCGGCACCATTATAGTAAAGTTGTCCGGCTTTCCAGTATCCAGCGGGCTTGGCATTGAAACCTGAAGAGTTGGCATCGGGGTCAACGATGTGGTTAGAATAGTTGTAGCCAGGGGTGTTGACCACGGTGCTGGCGGTGCTGTCGCCAGTGTAGCCAGGACCTTGGTACCATTTCCAGCGTGCGTCGGGGCAAGCCAACTTGACGGCCAGTTTGTTGTTGCTGGGGCGTACAGATTGCGTAGCATTGGCAACCATGGCTCCGGGAGTCCAAGCGGGGTCAATGGTGGTGCACAAAATGGCGAACTCTCTGTAAGTGGGAACATGCCATCCGTCGGGGCAGATGCCTTGTGCCAGCATATACTGGTTAGGTTGGGCTTTTACCC
>JAEERB010000077.1 GCA_016285615.1 Bacteroidales bacterium | reverse complement strand
GTAACACCTCCGGGGGTTCGAATCCCTCACTCTCCGCCGAGACGATATAATCATCTGTATAAAAGGAGATTATGTCGTTTTTTTATTTTTCCACTTTTCTTCATTATTGTTTAGCGTGATGCCTTGGAGGTCACTCTCTCGTCAACATCACTCTCTTTCGCTTTGCGGGAAGGCCGGACCATTTTCTTCCAAAAATCACCCATTCCTTATCCACATTGGCTTCTGGCTGTATCCTTTTCAAAAAAAATTATCATTTTCCCCTCTTGACTTCTCTAAAATAATATTGTAAGTTTGCGGGAATAAAACCTCACGATTATCGAAACACCTCTACACTCTAACGAACAAAATATGACTTTTATCAGTCGCGAATGGCATAAGAAACTTATTGCCAGTAAATTTCATATTGCCTTATTTTCCCCTAAAAAATCCATTTGGCTGCTGATTGTGCTCCTTATGATGGCCATCATGCCAGCCGATGCGCAGATAAGACAGCGTATAAATGCCATCAAAAATGCCGACCCTCTGACCATTTCGGGTAGTGTCGGCGCATCGATGGGCATTGCACACAACAACTCGCCCACCTACTATTCCACGCCGTTTTCGTATTCGTTGTTCGGCAACTTCAACTTCAGCATCTACGGGTTCAACCTGCCCATCTCGTTCTATTTCATCAACAACAGCACCAACTTCTCCTATCCGCGACTGCCCGCCATTTCGTTAGGTATGACACCCACTTACAAGCGTTGGCGTTTCCATATTGGCACCAGCAGTCTGCACTTCTCCAACTACACCTATTCGGGCCTCACCTTCTTGGGTGCAGGTGTCGAATATCAAGGCAAGTTGCTACGTGCAGCGGCCTTCGGCGGCATCATCAACCGGAAGACCAACCTGCGGCAATACGACGACCGCAGCGCCTTCCAGCGTCTCTCCGACTCGCTGTTAGGGCTGAACATTCCCGAGTCGTCGCTACCGCAATACCGCCGCTGGGGCGGAGGTGTCAAGATTGGTGTCGGCAATGCGCAGAACTACATCGACTTGTCGGTATTCAAGGCTAAGGACCAGCTAAACACGCTACCCGAAGAGTGGCGCGACACCATCAAGGGCAAGGAGAACCTGGCCATTGGCCTGTCGGGGCGCTTTGCCATCCGCCGATGGTTTTCGTTCACCGCCAACTTGGGCGTCAGCTTCTATTCTGACGACATCCGAGACAGCATTCTCAACGTCAGCGAGAAATCGCACAAGACCCTGAAGAACATAGCTTGGCTTTACGGTGTGCGCGGCAACTCCATTGTGCGTTTTGCCGGCGACGCAGCCATGAACTTCCACACCAAAATTTTCAATGGAAGCCTCACCTACCGGTTCATCCAGCCCGACTATGCCTCATTAGGAACCAGCAATTTCAGCCAGAACACGCACAGTTTGGGCGCCAATACCAATTTCAGGATGTTTAAAGGCAAATCGAACCTGACGCTGGTGGGCTACATACAACGCGACAACCTGAATCACAAGCAGATGTACACCAACCAGGTGATCACTTACAGCATGAACTGGAACAACAACATCACCGAAAATCTGGAACTCGGCATCATGTACAACGGCATCAAGCAGAACCAGTATGACGGCACCTGCATAGTTCCCGACTCCATCCGCTTGAACCGCATCACCCACACGGTTATGTTTGCCCCATCCTACACTTTCTATAAAAACAACGACCACACCGTCTTTGTTAACTTCGACTTTGTCCAAAATAAAAACCTGAATAAAAACTACTTCTCCGCTTCAGGCGATGTAATGACCATCTCGGCAGGCGCCGGCTATAACATTATGCTCCGCGCCATCCGCCTGTCATTGAATGTCGGCTACGACTACTCCATCTCGAAAAGCGAAGGCTACAATTACGACTCCCACACGTTGCATTACGGCTTGAGCTACAACATCATGTCGAAAGACAAACTCAACTGGAACGCTTTCTACAACGGCTCTTGCGGCTACAACATTATCAAGGATGAAGGTGCCAGCAACAATATCTCTGTCAGCAACTGCGTCGGCAGCACTTTCAATTACAATAGTGCCCACTCGGCCTCTATGTACCTGTCGCTAAGCAACTTCAGTGAGAACATTGTCATTGGCCAGAAGATTGCCACCGCCCTGGATTGCCGTTTCACGCTGGCCTACACCTATTCCTTCAACAAGGTTGTCATCAAGAAAGGCGAAGGCAACAAGAAGAAGGAAGAACGCATGAACAAGAAGTTGGATAAGATTTTTGAAAAAAGTCAGAAAAAAAGAGCCAAACAACAAGAATAACATCTAAATCCCCATAACTATGAAACGCACAGCCACCTTACTTTTAGTCTTATTTATGGTTCTGATGACGGGATTGCGCGCCCAAATCACCACCATTGTAACACCGAAGGTTCAGATGTTTCCCTCATCCGGTCTCACCTACCTTGACGACCCAATGAGGTACTTTAATGTTTTTATGCAAAACACGGGGCCTGAAACAGAGCAGGTATATGTGACCATCACTGTATCGTGCTCATTCTCAGCCACGGGAAAGACCTTCAGTCTGGAAACGCCGAACAATATGGCACCTGTAACGCCATTGACTATCAGTGCGGGCGAGAACAAGCGGCTGACCTATATGGACTTCAAGACCGTGATGGCGCACATCACCGGCCGTGATGTCAGAATGCAGGGCATCTCATGGCAAGATGCGATGATGCTGCCCGAGGGCAACTACGAAATCTGCGTTCAGCCGTATAAATGGGATCATTCGGGTGGCGTGCCTGCACCTATTCCGGCTGGGGAACCGGGATGTTGCTACTTCACCATCTGCTATAGTGGCTCTGCACCTGAATTCACTTCGCCAATCATCGGCCAGGCGGCTGGCAACTCACTGGTAATCAACCCACGTATCGACCGTGAGAGTCTCCGCACGCCACTCAGCGATGCCGACGAACTGTCGGATAGCCGTGCCGGTTCAAACTATACCACACTGACACCTACCAAAAAGATTACTTTCTCATGGACTGGTGTTCTCTCCAACTGCATCAACAACTCCAACCTCAACTATATGTTCAAGTTGGTAGAAGTGACACCGCAACAGACTGTACAAGACGCTATTACGCAGAACGGGGTCATCTTTGCCATCAACGCCGGCTCTCGAACTACCTGCATTATAGACACTCTGACAGACCTGCAAATCAAATTGCAACGAGGCCACACCTACGCGGCACAAGTGACAGCCGTCGCCAAGGACCCGAACACTGTCCTCCGCTTGGGCAACGACGGCAAGAGCCAGATTATCGCCTTCACCTGGGGCAAGGCCATCAACATTCAACGTCCTACAAGGCCCATTGTCACTACGGACTCCTCGACCTCCGACAACAAGGATGCCGTGCTGAAGACCATCTACAATCCTTACCTCATCTCGCCCGTAGTAGATGATGACGCGGCAGATGTGCTGACGAAAAACTATCCGGAAGAGAGCAGCTACAGACCTGCTAATACACTGAAACTGATTGACAACACCTATTATCAGATAAATCCCAAGTCGGACTTTCGCATTGCCTGGATGCCGTTACGTGGCGACTCGGTAACCTTTGTGGAGTATAAGTTGAACCTCTACGAATACATCGGTGGTGATGTCAACTACTCCACCACGCGCGCACCGCTCAAGACTTACCGCACGGATAAGTCGGCTGGCAATTTCGCCATCAGCAACACCGACTACATTGCGATGCCGGAGGAATGGAAATCGTCGTTCGAAAGTGGCAAAAAGTATTTCCTCGTACTGGAAGCCGCCGCTCACTATAAATACTTGCGCACAACAACTTACACCACGACAACAACCCCAGCTGGAGGTCTGCCCAGCACCTCTACCAGCAAACGATATATGGTTATGTCGGGCACCGAATTCTATTACACCAACGAGATTTTCCAATGGGGTATCGACAGCGGCCTGCTGGAGACGGTGCGACTAGCACAACTCTCCTACCCTGTGGACATGACGACAGCCGTGGCCGACTATGCCAAAGACGACCTTTCCATTGACGAAGTTTATAACGACAACTCGCTCAAGTTCAAATGGAGCCGCGCAGGGAATGTAGCCGTGCAAGATACTGTTACATACAACCTTATCATTGCCAAATTGCCCAAAGGCAGAATCCCTTCGCAAGTAAAGGACACCTTGCTCATATTCAAAAACATCACCGACAACGAATACATGAACGACCAGATTCGCGACTCGCTGAAATTGGGAGAAAAGTATATCGCCTTCGTTGAGACCGTCATCAAAAAGCAGAACAAGGCCGCCAGCGACTACATCATCCCCAACAAGGGACGCTCATGGCGGGCTGCCTTCAAGATTGTTGAGACCGAAGAGTTGTCGGCCGACTTGGACAAGAGCGTGAACTGCTACGCCGACATGTACGCGTCCATCAACAAGAAGGACACCTTGAGGCCGAAAGACATCGGCACCTTGAAAGGTAAAGAACTTAAGATGAACAAGTTCAAGGTTGTCTTTGAAGATGTCCAACTCAAAACCGACACCATCAAGGACAAGAAGACCAAGAAAGTCAAAACCATCCGCAAGAGTTATTACGGCACGGGCTATCTGGTATGGCATCCGTTTGGATTTGACACCCGTATCAAGGTGCAGTTGGATTCCATCCTCTTTAACAAAGACTACGAGATCTTCGGCGGATGTGCCAAGACCCTTGCCTTTGATAACAAGTCGATGCTACCCATGGACTTTTCGGGCAAGATTGGCGAAAAGACAGAGAAGGAAATCAACGACATGTACAAAGACATTAAAGACGACAAGGACTGCAAAGAATATCTTGATGCCTTTAATGAAATGAAGGGGTCGTATGTTTCGGTGGGCGGCCTGATAGGTATGGGCGACAAGAGAGA
This sequence comes from Bacteroidales bacterium, assembly GCA_016285615.1. The sequence goes on along the minus strand of JAEERB010000077.1, from coordinate 6,099 downwards.
GAGTCCCGCCTTCTACCTGCCTTTGCGCGTCAACAGTCAAGACTTCTTCCTACCCTCTGATGGCAGCAACATCATGCTCACCGTCAACAACATGTACTTCACGCCCAAGACGGCGCTCATGAACCTGTTTGCCCTATTCTACAGCCATGAGGACAATGTATATATTCCTATGGTCGCCACCAACATCTGTATGGATCCCGACGATTTCCTCGCCGGCGCCGATGATGGCTTTGACCTCTATCTTGCCAAGAGCATCGAAATGTCGATGAAAGACGGTTACAAGATGCGTTTGAAAACCGCCTCCAAACTGGGTTCTAAAGACGATGGCACGGTCATCTCCTTCGGCAAGCGCGACGGTTACAAACGTGGCGGCTTCCAGCAACTGAATCTGGAATTCGAAATGGACATCAACGAAGATGGTCTGCTCGGCATCAACCCCAAGAGCGGTGTTCCGCAGAAGGATATTCCCGTAAAAATCAGAGCTATGGCACAGTTGCAAAGCTGGAGCAACTGGCTAGCGCGTGTCAGCATGGACGCTTTCGCTTTGGAAGATGCTCCTGAGATTTCGTTTGTTCCCGGCAAGGGCATCTGGTATGACCACTCCAACATAAGCAATCCCAACAAATTCCCCAAGGATTACAAGCCGACGGGAAGCAAGGACAAAGCCGGCAACACTTGGCAAGGCTTCTTTATGGAAGACCTGGGCGTGGTATTGTCGGACAAAATAAGCACTGCCTTCGGCACCGCCAAAGATGAGAAGAACACCAAGTCGATGTACTACTACACCTACGGTGCCAACGGACAGATAAAGGACTCGTCGGAAGTGTCTTACACCAAGGGCTGTCTGGGCTTCCACGCCGCCAACATAATTATCGACAGCGAAGGCTTTACCGCCGACTTCCGCACCCACGACTTGCTCAACGCCGCCACCGACAGAGCTGGCGGTTGGGCATTCTCGATTGACACCCTCGGCTTAAAAGTAGAAAAGAACAAATTCAAAAACGGCTATATCAATGGTACAGTGCAAGTTCCTCTGATGAGCGGGCGACTGCATTACAACTGCGTAGTGGCCACCGACCAGCTCACATTCGGACTCAATACGCACAAGAAAGACACTCTGTCATTGGACATTTGGGCCGCTTCATTGGACATCCATCAATCCTACTTCAAGTTAGTACACCAACTTAAAGACAAACCCGCCACTGAACAGCAAACCGCTCAACAGCAGCAACAACAGCAGCAGCAGCAACAACAATCTCAGCAAAACGCTGGAGACAATAACAATACGGCACAGAATCCTCCCAAGCCCAAGACTTCCATCGACTTACAATTGAATGGTGTCATCAACATCAATTTCGAAAAGATAGGTATCCCTGTAAGCTTTGCGGCTGTCAAGTTTGAAAAGCTGACTTTGCGAAACTATGCGGAGCAGAAAGATACTAACGCTAAACGTGTCGGCGACAGCGACTTGTGGTTCTACATGGGTAACTGGAGCAAGGCTTCGCCGCAGCACTACCTGGCCAGCGATACCCACGATGAAGTCATCAAGGGCAGCATTGGCAATGTTTTCACTTACTCGGTAGAATCTATCGACGGCATTGTTGACAAAGATGGCGACAAAGTCAAATTAGGATTCCAGACCGTATGCAAGGTTGGCTTTAAGACGGGTGGCGACACTGGCGACGCCTTCTCTTTGGATGCCACCTGCGGCTTTAAAGTCTGGGGTAAAGTCAATTACAAGACCTGGGATGTTGACAAGAACGATCTCGGCGGCAACCTCGACTCGATACGCATCAAGACCGACTGCTTCTCGGTATTCAAGTTAGACGGAGCAATCGCCTGGATTGGCAAGGAATCAAAAGATCCCACCTACGGCGAAGGCATGTTCGGCACCCTGAAGGTGACCATTATGGACAAAGTGACCATCTCCATGGCAGCAGGCTTCGGCACCAAAGACGAGACCAAGTGGTGGTTCTTTGAAGGTGCCGGCGACGGATTCAAGGCTGGTATTGAACCGCTCTATTTCACCGGCCTCGGCGGCGGTTTCGCCTATAATATGACCGTCAAGGAGAATGCCAAACTGATTAACGCCAAGGCTCACGAGCTCATCTCCGACAAGACGACAGGCTCGCTGTCATCCAAACTCATTACAGGCAACCTCAGCGAGTGTGCCTATAAACCCCAAAAGGACAGCTGGGTAGCCAAAGCGGGCATCAGCATGCAACTCTCTAACGAGAAAGTTATGAACGCCGACGGTATCCTTACCCTGCGCGTTTCCAAAGGTAAGTTTAGCGGCATTTTGATTGACGCCACGGCCTACGTTATGTCGAACGTCACCTCTACCGCTTCTGACCAGTCGGCCGAAGCAAAGAACAGCAATCCTCTGCTCGTTGCCCGTACCATTCTGGGCTACGAACAGAACGACGACATGCACTACTTCCGCCTCTCGCTGTGTGTGAAGGGCGAACTTGACCTGGCCAACTTCATCAAGGACAAGGCCGGTGCCAATAACTCGTTCAAGAAATTGGCCGACACGCTCAACTGCATGGGCAAGGACATCATGAAAGATGTTGCCTGCGCCTACGACCCCACTGAAGTGGACAAGAAAGGTAAAGGTCAGGAGGTTGGAGAAAAGAAGGGCGACGCTTCCGATGTTGAAAAGAATAAAGACAAAGACGACAGACAGTTGAAGTTGGCGCTCACCGCACAAGTGCCTATTGACCTGGAAATCAAAGCTTACAAAAAAGGTCACAAGCCCGCTTCTTGCCATAGCGCACTGGGCGTTGACTGGTATTTCAGCGTGGGCAAGCCAAGCTCGAAAGAAGAGCGCGTCATGTTCGACCTGAGCGCTGATATGATTGTTTGCAAAGCCGCGGCCGAGTTCACTTTCTACTTCATTACGGGTAACAACTTCGACTACTCGCTACCGCCGCTGGATCCCGAAGTGCAAGAATTCTTCTATGGCGAACAGAAGGGTAAGCAGGCCAAGAGTTCAGACTTGGATAAAGTGAACAACCAGGGCGAGAAACTCGTTGCCGACTTTGGCGGTCCTAAGTTTGAAAAGGCTGGTGGTTTCGCCATGGGCGCCACCTTTAAAGCCAAAGTTGAATTTGAATTCTTCCTCTATGTGAAAGTTATGGCCGCTTTAGGGTTCGACGTAGCTTTGATGGACACCAAGGGGCAATCGTGCGAAGGCTACGATGAGATTGGTAAAAACAGCTTCTACGCCATGGGCCAACTGTACGCTATGCTGCAAGGCTCTGCAGGTATCAGCATCAACCTTGGCTTCTGGAAAGGCAAACTTGAGTTGTGCAGTTTGGGTATGGGTGCCCTGCTGAAAGGTGGTGGCCCACGACCCTCATGGGCTTTCGGTCTGTTGCGACTCAAGGCTTCGGTACTCAACGGCTTACTTAGCATCAACACCAGCGTTGACTTCAGCGTTGGACACGTCTGCGTACCCGGTGCCGGTGACCCGCTCGCCAATGTCAACTTCTTTGAAAGCGTATCGCCAGGACACGACAAGATTGAAGATGCCAAACTGAAAGAGAACCTCGTAGAACCTTTCGGTGGCGGTGTTATCGTATCCAACATGCCTTGGAATGAGGAAATTATCCTCTGCTCGGAAGAAGCCGACGCCAAGGGAACCTCCGCCCGTCGTTTCATCTTCGTAATGGAACAAAGCCAATGCGGCTACTCCTACTCTGAGGACGGCAAAAAGTGGATTGCAGCCAACAACGACATCAACATTACCAATTACAAGAAAGACAACCTCATTCAGAAATTCGAACATAAAGATGGCGGCTTCCAAGCCAGCACCCTGCAAAAATGGCATTTCACCGCCCGCGCTTTCGAGTATAGAGAACCCCTCAAGAAAAACGGTAGCGTTGAAAAATACTATGATGTAACCACTTGCAAGACCAAAGGCACAGGTACTCTCAAACAGTGCAACTGGTACGACCCGAAATACGAAAACGACAAGGATAATAACGTACATATCTTCCGTCAGGATACTACCATATATATTAAGACGGATGCAATGCCAGCCAGTCTCTACAACCAAGTTGTTTACACTTGGCCTTACAACGGTGACCCGGCTGTTCCCATCAAAGCTATTGAAGTCAACGAGACACAAGGTGGCGACATCTTCATCTACATGACCAAAGCGCGCCCCGACCTGTTCAACAAGAACACATTGGCCGAAACAGGCAAGGAAATGCAGGCATGGGCACTAAAAGGCTATGGTGGTAAAGACGGCATTATGCAATGTTCTGACATTACTTATGTTACTGGCAAAACTAACAGTGTCAAGATAAAAATGCCTGCCAACTTCATCGAAAAGGGCAAACCCTATATGGTGCGCATGGTTCTGGTTAACCAGAAAGATTACCAGTCGGCTCTTGACGTGGTTATGCAACAACAGCAGGTGTCCACCATGAGCACTTACGAACTTACAAGTCAGAACTGGGATCAGGTATATGCCTCACACTCATTTAGTTCCAGCACATCTTCAAGTGGTGGCAGAACGAATGTAACCTCCGATGGCGAACTGAATATCAAAGTTCCTGGCACAAGTACAGGCCCTGGCGGACTACAAATCAAGCATCAAGATGTTGTTGAATTGGAACGCGAAGGTGATATTCGCCACGGGCGGGAGGTTGGCAGCCTGCACGATATGGTTGGCAAAGATAACCTTGGCGGTAAACTCGATGGCTTAACTCATAATCTCGGCGGCAAACTCGACGATATATATGACAAAAACCACGGTACCATCGATAGAACCAGCGGCAGAAATGGCAAGTTGATCAACCCCACTGACAATCTCATTCGAGGACGTGGCACTTCCGCCATTCTGACTGACAACAGAATCAACGAAGGTGTTTTGAAAGGCTCCGAGCCACTCCTTAAAGGCAACGGCGGCGGTGGTCGCCCCATTGTCAAATCAGTAGGCCCGCCCGCACCGGAGGTTGACAACAGTCGCGTAATGATGGACAACCAAGATCGCAATACACAGATGGCCAATACCAACCTGCGCGCTACGGGCAACACCCGTTCAGGAGTCGTGCGCAGCGCAGGTCCTACACCTACAGGTGGCACTGGCGGCACCTCGAGAGCGATACGCAAAACATCCACCTCTATTAAGACTCCTGCTGTTGCTACAGGTCGAAGTGTCAAACAGTTGGCCGGCACTGTCAGCACGGGTAGTAGCGGAAACAAAGCCATTGCCCCTGCCGGTTCAAGAACGAGACCTTCCAAAGGGCTGGTTGGCACTCGCGTTTCTGGCAGCGGACTTGCCATTGCAACTCACTCAAATCATTTCTCAGGCTCTGTTCTAAAACCGACATCCAGCAGCCAAGACAATCAGCAGAGCGTAGTGGATGTCAGCGACTATCAATTTGAAAAACTGAAAGAAGACTACACCGAACAGGGCAAGGACACCTCCATGCTCTATGAAAGAACCTCTTTGGAGAAATACCACATTGCCTGCTCTATCGGTGATACGATTTATGACTTATGCTTCAAGACCGACGCCCAATTCTCAAACTACGGCGAGTTGTTTGAAAACATTATGGGAGCCTTTAATTCGGGCATCAGCTCTAACAACCAGCAGATTTCCACAACTAAGATTATCTTCCCCATTGCTTCCAGCACACTGCAGCAGAAATTCAACTGGTACAGCTACCTATTCACCAGCTACACGCCCGATGATCCCAAGCGGTACAACAAGGGCGTAACGTTGCCTCCTATTGCCACCTTCGTCATCGACACCGAAAAAGAGAGTCGCTCGCATGTCATGGCAAAACACTTCTTCCTTGCAAGGGAATTCGGCATTATGAAGGCCGTCACCAACTCTACCGCATCCGCTGTCACCAAGATACCTCACCAGAAGAGCTCTTCATTCCCCAACATGGGCAAAGGTGCCAACAAAGGCAGCTATGACGATATCACCTGTGAGTATGGCAAAGATTTCTTCAATGGCACCCGTGGAGGCATCATCGTTGACCCGCAAGCCAAGTGGAAAAATGCTAATTACCGTTTGCTAATGCTCAATGCTGACGAGCGTTACATTGATTTCAACTACATCTCTGACTCATACGCTCG
>JAEERB010000076.1 GCA_016285615.1 Bacteroidales bacterium | reverse complement strand
GTCTGCAAATCTTTTCCGGTAACTACACCGGGTTTTACTCTATTGGAAATTCTTTCTGACATAATGATATTTAGGTTTAACAGGTTTTGAAAAATGAAGATGCAAATATAAGAGTTTTTAGTGAGAAGTGAATAGTGAGAGGTGAAAAAGTTAAGAAGTTAAGGAACTAAGGAGTTAAGTTTTTTTGAATTTTGAATTCTGAAATTTGAATTTTATTTATTCTCTGTTCTTTGTTTTTTGTTCTTTTAAATCTTCTTCTTACAATGTTCAATATTTTTATATTTTTGCAATGAAAACCAAAAACGCACTTGTATGAAAAAGATAGTTCCTTTCCTGTTAGCTTTATTAGGATTTTCGGCCGCTTACGCACAAGATGACGGCACTCGCCCCATGCTAAAGTACGGTGTGCCGCGCGCCACTTTCGAACTGAAGGGTGTGGTAACCAACCAGCGCAACCGCCCCATCAAGGATGTCCAAGTGAACATCACTAACGAAGCCAACGGCACCAACGATATGGTTCAAACCGATGCCAAAGGCCACTTCGAGTACTCTACCAGCATGTTTCCCACCGACCATGTGTACAAAGTGCAATTGAGCGACATTGACGGTCGCAAGCACCGCGGCGACTTTGCCACCGAAGTGCGTGACGTGAAAGTAACGGGCAAGGATTACCAACAAAAAACTGGCGACGCCTGGGATCGCGGCACCGTGACCAAGGAAGAGAAGTTCGTTCTGAGAAAGAAAAACAAAAAATAAATCCGCATCTTTATGAAACAGAGACTATTGGCTCTTATCCTGTGCATGGGCGCCGTATGCGCTACCTTTGCACAGCCAGTATCTTTTACCGACGCTCAAAAGGCAGCCGCCCATTTCTTGAACTGCCAGCAGAAGGCGATGCCCACCTGCGCCCACATGGAACAGGACGGCAGCAACACATTGTATTATATCTTCAATGCCGACAACCGCTTTGTGGTAATTTCGGGCGACCAGCGCTGCGTGCCTGTGCTGGCCTACTCCGACCAGACTGCCTTCGATAGCGACGATGTCATCCCGCCACTGCAGATGTGGTTGGACAACTACGGCAGGCAACTGAAGGCACTGAAAGACACTCATAATGAAACGATTGCGCCCAAGACCGCAGCATGGCAACGGCTGACAGCCAGCGCCACCATGAAGGGCGATGATACCAAAGCCGTAGCCCCGCTGCTGCGCTCCAAATGGAACCAGAGCGAAAACTACAACCTCTTCTGTCCCAAAGACCCCAAGGGCCACTACAACGGACGCGCCGTCACCGGCTGCGTGGCCACAGCCATGGCACAACTGATGTACTACTTCCGCTTCCCCGACACGGGCGAAGGCTCCTACACTTACGAGCACGAGACCTACGGCACCATCAGCGCCGACTTCAGCAAAGCCACCTACGACTTCAACGCCATGTGTGACGTGCCAACGCGCATCAACCCCGCCATCAGCCTGATGATACACCATTGCGGCGTAGCCGTGGATATGGTCTATGGTCCCGGCGCATCGGGCATGTACAACCACAAGGCCGCCTATGCCCTGCGCACTTATTTTAAGTACTCACCCGAAACGGAATACCTCTACCGCGACAGCGTTGACCTCAACTGGGACAGCGTGCTGGTAGCACACCTCGACCGCCGCATACCCATGTACTACGCAGGCTGGAGCGTGCCCAACATCAACGGCCACGGCTTCGTGTGCGACGGCTACCAACTGGATGCCGACAGCACCCTCTTCTTCCACTTCAACTTCGGCTGGGGCGGCATCGCCGATGGCTACTTCTACACCGACTCGCTCTTTGTCAGCGGCTCCAACTTTAACCTGGCTCAGGAGGTCATCATTAACGGCTACCCCGACACCACCCGCTTCACCTATCCCCTACCGCCAGCCACGACGACCGAAACACTGACGGCTCCCGCCGGCTCATTGGTGGTGGGTAGCGGCCTCATGTCGCCGTGCCCCGCCAACTACGACCACTCCTGGATAATTAAGCCCGACACCACCAACCTGCAATCCATCAGCCTGACACTGCGCAACCAGCTGCCCGAAGGCGACACCCTCTTCGTGAATGGTCAGCCCGTGGAAAGCAACAAATACACGAAAAACTTCACCCAATGGCCCGTGACGGTGCGACTGCTCACGGCTAACAGCGACACCACCCGCCAGTTCGACGGTGACTATACCACCACTAATCTGCCGTTCTGCGCCACAACGATCATCCGTACCAGCAGCAGCGGCACCATCACCGATGGCAGCGGCGATCGTAACTACAATCACTGCTCCTACTGCCAATATCGTATCGTACAGCCCAAGACCGACTATATTGACATACATTTCAACTACTTCCGCACCGAAAAAGACAAGGATATCCTCTATGTTTTCAATGTGGACAACGACTCGCTCATGGCACAATTCTCGGGCAACCTCGACGGTCGCAACTTTAGTTTCCCCGCCAAGCGACTGCTCTTTATCTTCGATACCGATGACCAAAACAATGACGAAGGTTGGGAATTCTCCTACCGCTCCTCTATGACAGCCATAGAAGATTTTGATAACGAGAAGATTGCAATCTATCCCAATCCCGCTTCAGATAAGGTTTTCATCTCACTGCCTGAACGCGAAGCTGCCGCTGGTGGCATGTTCTTCCTCTATGACATGCAGGGCCGCCTGCTTATGAAACAAGCCAATAATGGTGAAACCACCCAAACCATCTCTCTATCAGGACTTTCACAAGGCATCTACCTCCTAAAAGTGGGCGATACCACGAAGAAGGTGGTGAAGAGATAAACAATGTATAATTTACAATTAACAATTGATAATTAGAGATTTAGAAGATTCTTCATACCTTTTAAATTGTACATTATACATTTTTAATTATACATTCTTATGCGTTCTCGCCTCATACTCATCATAGTCCTTTTTGCTGCGACTTTGAACGCATGGGCGCAGCCGTTTAATCCTGCCGAGGCAAAAGTAATATCTGCGCCGAACGAGTTGATGACCCACGCTTCGACTATCGTCGCCCAACAAGACGGAACGCTGTTCATCGCCTACCTGCGCGACACCACACAGACGCACGAGGTCTCTTCTGCAACGACCATCTCTCCCGTATTGATGAAGACACATTTTCCCGAGATGGACTCTTTTGAGAAGGTGGAAATCATGCGCGCCGGCGCTACGGTCGGCGACTTCACACAAAGTCCGACTCGCTCGCCGTACGACAACAACCTACTGCTGATTGGCGACACGCTCTTCTGCTACTTCACAGGCTGCATCAACGGCATCGTCACCCTCTGTGCGCGCCGCTACAATGTGGTCACTGGCAAACTGGACGACAAGGTGGAAATCTGCAAGCTCGCCTATGACGTGGAAAGCCTCACGAACATCTACGATCGCAAAATTGTGCCGTTCGACTCCAAATCCACCTTTGCCATGTTCGAAGAGATGGGCATCCGCTCGGTATTCACCAATGATGTGATTATGTCCACACGCTTCCAAAATTACAAAGGCGCGTGGTACACCGGCTTGGGCAACGCTTTCCCAAAGCACTCCAAGCCCGTGATTATCAAAACCACCGACGGCATCCACTTTGAGGTGGTGATGGTGTGCAAGGAGTTCAACTTCGGCACCTGCGAGGTGGCCGTAGCCATCTGGCACGACGAGTTTTACGTGCTGGAACGCAACAGTGGTGTGGAACGTGGTGGCCGAGGCACGTTTTTGGCCAAATACGACGCGCAGGGACGCTGTTTGGTACCACCCGTCTATTTGACCGAATCACAAGTAAAACCCGCTCTAATCGTCCATAAAGGCCGTTTATACGCCTTCTACAATGCCAACCCATCTCTATACACCGATTGGGGACTCGTTTCGCGCAGCCGCCTGCGTATAGCCCGCATCGGCCGCCAGTGCCAGTTGCGGAAGACATGGGATATCACCAGTCCCTACGGCATTCACTATGTTTACCCCGTAGAAATTGACGGCAACCTCTACATCACCTTCTCCGAAGACCGCCGCCAACTCAACATCGAGATGACGCGCAGCGACATCGGGTTTATCAAGGTGATGTAAGCAATTTACAATTTATAATTTACAATTTATAATTGATAATCAGATATTTGAAAGGATTCGATTTCAAATTCCTTGCGTTAGGGATGTTTGTTTTTACAATTATTTTTCAATAAATTATATTTTTATTAAAATTATTCATTTTTTTGCAATGATAAAAATAAAAAATTCACTATTATAGTGAACTATTGAAAAAGATTTGTATTTTTGCAGCGTAATATGACGATACAATTTGACAAGGAATATCTGTCAGAACTCTATTACAATGGAAAATGTTCCGATAAAAAGCATCGTTTTCAACCGAGTGTGGTAAGGAATTATGTGAAGAGGATCATCACATTGGCAGACGCTCCTAACATTGAAGCCCTATATGTCTTAAATTCACTGAATTATGAAGTTTTGTCAGGAAATAAAAAAGGAATATCATCCATACGGATTGATAAAAAGTACAGACTGGAATTTTTAATAGAGGAAAAAAGAGACCCCATCATTACAATTTGTAACATATTGGAAATCACGAAACACTATAGATAAGGATATTATGAGCAATCTCGGTTTTTCATACACAGCCATCCATCCGGGTGAAATTTTGAAAGAGGAACTAAAATCCAGGAACATTTCTCAAAAGAATTTTGCGAGGACCATTGCCATCTCTTACACCATGTTGAACGAGATACTTAATGGGAAGCGGAATATCACAACAGATTTTGCGCTATTAGTGGAAGCTGCATTGGGTACACCTGCTGAACATTGGTTAAATATGCAGGCACGATATAACCTACAAACCGCACGAACAAAAGAAACAGTCAAAACAAGATTTGATTCTATCCGTAACATTAGTCCATGGATAACAACAACCCATTTAGCGGCTACTATCTGACATAACATTCTTTTTCTCCGTCCCGAAAACGCTCCCAGCCCGCACACATGCACAAAAAAAAGCAGAGCCGACGGCTCTGCTTTTATCGTATAATCAAAAGGAAGTGTTAGTTACGAACGCAACGGATAGAATAAGCGGGTGATGAACCTTCATTTGCAGTTTGTTCAACGATAGTAGAACTGGTGTAATCCAGGTTCATATACTTTTGGGCAGTGGAAGTCCAGTAGTTAGCTTGTTTTCCAACGCTATCCATGCCACCGTTATACCAATGTCCTACAGGCACTGCATTGAAACCGGTGCGGTTATTAAAATCATATCTATATAAAGTTCTAGGATCAGTCGGAGTATTATAAACAATATACGAGTCAGTATTGCCTATCGAACAGGCATCTGCTGATTCATACGGCCAATCAGTAGCTTTAGAAGCCAATGACTTAGCAATAGAATTTTCATCCGACCCTTCACAACGATAAGGATAGTGGCTTTCAAATGACGGGGAATGCGGATCATAGGTATTACTCAGATATTCGGTGAGCTTTGTCCATTCAGTGGCACTCGGCACATGCCAACCATCGGGGCAAATAGCCGCAGTATTGCTCGTTGCCAACCAATCGTACACATAACCTTTAACTGCCACATTATCGGTAGCATGATAATTAGCCGCATCAATGTCGGTACCATCATCGAATTTAGTTGTTCGCAAATTCTCACGCATCCAGCATTGTTCACCAATTTGAACTACATCGTACTCATTACCGCTCTTGTCGGTCAACTTATTGATATATGTTCCACTGTAAGAAGCTGAATAAGCAGTCTCATTGGCAGTATTAATGGAAGTTACCGTACAGATGGGGCTGGCAGGGATAACATGAAGTCCTCTGTCTGGGTCGGCAGGATACAATGCGGCTAATTCAGGAGCGGTATAACTTGATTGATTTGCACCATCGCCATACCAATCACCATTGCAATTGGTGTAAACATGAATGAAATACTCACCCACAGGCAAAACTTCCGAGGGGCCTCTCCAACTTCCCATATATTGACCTGCTCTTGTTTTCCATGCAAGACTGTCTACCTTCACATTTTCAATACGAATACTAGCGAAACTTGGACTATTTCCGTAATTAGAAGAATAGCCAAAATAACCACCATGAATGCCTAATGAAACCAATTGTGTTACTGTAACCTCATCACTATAGGCAGTACCAGCACTATTGGTAGCGTAAGCTCGCACAAAATATTTAACACAAGTATCCAAACCGCTGATGGGAGCCCAGAATGCATTGATATTAAATGTATCCATTTCGAAAGTGGAAACTGCATGAGCGGATGAAACTGTTGGCCCTGAGGTTTGTGACCAGCAAAAACCTTTTTCAGTGATTGTAGCGCCACCATCATCTATAATTCCACCCAGTGCACTACCAGCTGCTGCTGATAAGATTTTAACAGTGGGCAGAGAGGCAGCGCCACCACGCACGCAGCGGACAGACATACCATCATTCTTAGAACTTAAAGCAGTAACAACTTGTGAAACTTCATAATTAACACCATTAAAATATGCATAACTATCGGCATCGTCTGATTCAGTCGAACTGCTCCAGAAATAAGCACTATATCCAAAATCGCCTCTTGATCCATTATCACCAGCTGGCATAGCCGAAAAACCTGTATAGTTATTTTGAAGGAGCGAATTGCCTATACCACAAGTTGCTGTGCCTGTTTGCCAACCCGTAGTAGAAGCTAAAGATTTGGCAATATCCGTTTCTGCTTCTGTATCAGAACAACGATAATAATATTTATTATTGTCACGAAGCCTTTTAGCTCCACTAACAAAGCTTGTAAGTTGAGTCCATTCAGCACGACTAGGAACATGCCATCCTTCAGGACAAACACCTTGTACGCCGCTAGGATTAGCATTGCTATTAGCTGCACCACGCATAGCAGCAGACCAACTATAGAGCGAACCATAGACAGCAACATTATTGGTATCATTGTCGGGGTAATAACGATCCGTGCCCAAAACAATGGGGGTGCCATCAGCATACTTCGTAGTACGCAAGTTTTCGCGCATCCAGCATTGTTCTCCAATTTGTACCACATTGTATTCATTACCACTCTTATCGGTCAGTTTATTGATATAAGTACCTGAATAGGTTGTGCTGTAGGCTGTTTCGTTATCTCCAACTGTACTTACCTGACATATCGGACTAGCAGGAATATAATATTCTGGAGATGGTTTATACATGTCTGCATATTCCTCATCGACATAAAATGCTGTATTTTCTCCATCATACTTATTCAACTCATAATAAACTCCATCACATTCATGATAAAAAGTAGCATCATAAACTCCTACAGGAAGAACGGGGGTAATTGGACCATTGCCCACTTCGTTGCCCGTTGAATTTTTCCATACTACTTTATCAACGTTTTCATGTGGTGTAATAGCAATTTGACCGAAGTGTTCTGAATTACCCAATTGTTCACGACCAGTGTTATAACCCTCTATAGTTGTTTCAATTACTCCTGAAGGCAACATTGCTTTTACCTTAACTTCATTACTATAGCCTGTACCAGCATTATTAGTGGCATAAACACGTACATAATAATCTTTACAATCAACCAAGGTGCCAGTTGAAGAAGAAACGAAATATGTTTCTTGAGAGATAAAACTTGAAGCATGATCGCTGCCTTCTATTGTAAGTCCTGGCTCTTCTCCCCAGCAAATACCGGTTGAAGTAATATCCGCACCACCATCATCAACAACTAATCCTTCAGCTATGATTTGAATATCAGTTGTTGAGAAAGCATTAGGTCCTGCCGATATTAAAGTTACCGTAGGAGGAACTGCCGCCGTCGTTGCAATAAAGCTTACCGTGTCACCATAGAACGTACCCAAGGCGTTGGTAGCGTAGGCGCGCACATAGTACTTAGCACCTGCTTCCAGACCAGTAAGAGTGCTGCTGAAGGCACCCAAACCTGTACCATCGGTGGTTTTACTATCGTTAACAGTGGGGAACTTGTCATAAAAACCATTATTATCCTTCTTCCAGCAAACACCACGTGCAGTGACAGTTGAGCCTCCGTCAGCAGTTACATTACCGCCACTCGTTGCTGTAGTGCCTGTAACATCACTTACTGCAGATGTAGTAACTGAAGGTGTGTTGTTACCTGCACCACGCACACAGCGAACACCCATGAAACCAACTTTAGCACAGGTATTTTGACTATAATTGTCATTTGTAGAAAATGCAGCCACTAAGAACAATTCCTTACCGATTAAATTAGGGCCACTACTACCTCCATTATTATCGTATTTATCAGGATTGGGACTTGTAGTCCAATAACCAGAAACAAGACCTTCTGCCAAAGGAAATTCGGCGGCAATACCTGATGCAGACAAAGATAATCCTGTGGCATTATTGGTGCTTAAATCTGTTCCGATCGAACAAGCAGTGAACGCTTCATCTGATTCATCATACAACCAACCTGTATTTGATGCCAAGGCTTTACCCAGCTTGGAAGCATCGCCTTCACAAGCATATTCCTCTTGTGCACCCACATAGATAGAAAGTGCATTCACTTCGGTCATACTCGGCACATGCCAACCATCGGGACATATACCTTGAACACCAGAAGGATTGGCATCACTGCCTTCAAAATTCATTTTCAATGCTGCAAAACCATTGTATAACAATTCTGGAGAATCAATTAATTGAATATGATTGTCAACGTATGTAAAATGGTTGACGTAATGCGGCACATGTTCTGAGGTCGCATTATCAGAGTAAGCAGAAGTGATTGCAACGCCATCAGCATAACGCTTGGTCCTCATATCTTCCTTCAACCAACACTGTGTCCCAACCTGAACAACCTGGTATTCATTACCATCAACATCGGTGAGTTTGTTGATATAAGTACCTGAATAGGAAGGCGTGAAAGCACCCTCATTGGCACCCACAGCATCAGCAGTACAGATGGGGCTTGAAAGAATTTCAATACCCGAAATGGTCGTGGAAATACACGGAGTAGTAATATCCACAGAGTAGGTTCCAACAGGTAAGATGTCCGTCTTGGTAGTCCATGTGCCAATCACCTCGTCGCCTTTTCTCCAAGTAGCACTGGTAACATCTGCAGTATTGATGGTTACACGACCAAAGTCAGGACTATTACCCATATTCACGGTATAGTCTATCTCAACAGTGTGCGTATACACAATCGTGTCACCGTAGAAAGTACCCAAAGCATTGGTAGCGTATGCACGGATGTAATAGGTCGTACCTGCTACCAAATCAGTTATCTCACTGGTAAACTCTCCTGTTCCTGTACCATCGGTCGTATGGTTGTGATTAATATCAAGAACATTAAGTGCAGTACCCCAGCAAACGCCACGAGCCGTCACATCAGAACCACCGTCAGCAATAACATTACCACCGCAAATAATTGATGTACAATTAGTATCACTAATTGCTGCTGTAGTAACAGACGGTGTGTTGTTGCCTGCACCACGTACGCAGCGAACAGACCAATACCCTTCTTTATACGAACCTGATTCTGCAGAACTTATTGTTTCGCCAAAGCCGTACCAATTCAATGCAACAGCTGAATAATCATTTGAACTTGAAGTAGTCCATAAAACGGCCGCCAAACCAAATGAAGAAAGACCTGGTTGCAAATCATAATTATACGTCGTTCCTCTACATATACCGGCGGCTGTCATCGAAAATCCAGTAGCGTTGTTGGTTGTCAAGTCGTATGAGACCATACATTCACTCAATTCACCTTCCATACCTGCCTGTGCTGCTATTGCTTCCAGAGTCGTTTTATCCAACCAACCAGTATTGCCCGACAAGGCCTTGGCAATCTTGGTGGCATCATCACCACACCAGAATGACTCTTTACTACTTACATAATTAGAAAGAGTCGTAAATTCAGCTGCACTAGGCACATGCCAACCATCCGGGCAGATGCCTTGCACACCAGAGGGTTCAGCACCACTGGCATTAACATTATGCATGGCAGCATACCAGTTGTAAAGCAAACCGTATGTATCACTATTGGCAGCAATGCCATTAGGATAATCGTAATGAGGATAATCTGAAACCACATGCATATAACCAAGTGTATCGCCGCCAGCGTAAGTCTTCGACCTCATATTTTCTTTTGTCCAGCACTGGCTGCCAATTTGAACCACATTGTAGGTATGGTTCTCAACGTCTTTCAACTGACTGATTTGACCATTGCTGCCAGTTTCATTGCTATTCACAGACTCAACCGTACAAATGGGGCTCGAGAGGATTTCGAACGAAAGGGTTTTGTTGCAAGAAATACCTGTCAGCTCAACTGTATATTTGCCCACAGGCAGAATATCGGTCTTACCACTCACCCAAGTACCAATCTTCACATCGTTGGAATCTTTCCAAGAAGCGGAAGTGGCATTGGTGCTATTGATGGTTACACGACCAAAATCTGCACTGTTACCCATATTGATGGTATAGTCCATCGAGGTCTCACATTCAGGAGTAGTACCTGCACCGCGCACACAACGAACAGCTGCAGCCGTAGCTTTAGATGCACTAGCCTCAGTGCTTCCCCATCCATCATATCTCATACCCCATATGCAAACATTATTGTCTTGTTCTGGATATGCGGAAGTGGTGATGAACAGAGATTTGGTACCGAAGCCGCTAAAATTATTAGCTGGATCGGCATCCATAACACCTGCTGGCATAGCGGCAAAACCAACCGCATTGTTAGTTGCCTGTTCATTACCCACAGCACAATCAACCGTACTGCTGTTCCAGCCTGTAGAGGAGGCTAAGGCTTTCACTGTAATGCCATCATTTTCCGTATTACACGGGTATCTCCAATCTTCGAAGCCTATGGCATAACCTGTCAGCAGAATATACTCCGACATACTGGGCAAATGCCATCCGTCAGGACAAACACCTTGTATGCCACTTGAAGTCACATCGGTTCCAGAGGGATGCGGATAATCATCCGTAGCTGATGCTCCCTTCATTGCTGCAGGCCAGTTGTACAGGTAACCG
>JAEERB010000075.1 GCA_016285615.1 Bacteroidales bacterium | reverse complement strand
TTGGACGAGGCTATGTTCTTGTTCGGAGGCCGTCAGGTGGGAAAGTCAACGCTGTTGAAAGAGCGTTTCCCGAAGGCTGTTTACTTCGACCTCCTGAACTCTGAGTTGAGAAATCGATTCCGTCAGCGCCCTGAAGTTTTTCGTGAATCGTTGCTGCGTTATCCGCCGGAGACGTTAGTCATCGTGGATGAAATCCAAAAAGTACCCGACTTGTTGGATGAAGTCCATTGGCTGATGGTGAACAAGGGTCTTTTCTTTATTCTTAGCGGCTCCAGTGCCCGAAAGTTGAAAAAGAGCGGTGCCAACAATCTCGGCGGGCGGGCTATTCCTGAAACGCTATTCCCCTTGGTCAGTGCGGAGATTCCGGATTACGATCTCGAAAGAGCTGTACAAAACGGTATGATTCCACGGCACTATATGGTCGCGAATGCCCGCAACCGCCTTAAATCCTATATCGAACTCTATCTGAAGGAGGAAATCATCGAAGAAGCCGTTGTTCAAAACGTGGATGACTTTGTCCGTTTTCTGGAGGTGGCTGCCATTTCGGACGGTGAAATGCTCAATTATGAGAATGTGGCAGCGGATTGTGGCGTTTCAGCCAACACGGTCAAAGCTTATTACAAGATACTTTGTGACACCTTGTTAGGATTCGAGGTGCCCGCTTACTCGAAAGTCATCAAACGGAAGCTGGCCAAAGCTTCGCGATTCTATTTCTTTGACGTGGGCATCGCCAATTATCTGACCGGCCGTCATCATCTCGCCCTAAAGACTCCTGAATACGGTCATGCTTTCGAGCATCTTGTGATGCAGGAAATTGTGGCGTATCTCGGTTACAGCGATAGCGAGGAAAAGTTGGCGTATTGGCATACGTACGACAATCTGGAGGTGGACGCTGTCATCGGGAATGCGCGGGTGGCCATCGAAATCAAATCGACCGATTCGGTTCAAGCAAGTCACAAGAAAGGTCTTGCCGAATTTGCCAAGGAGCACCCCAACGTCAGGCAGATTATAGTTTCCCGCGACCGGGTCACCCGACGGAGCGGGGATGTCGATTTGTATTATGTGACGGACTTTTTCAAAGAATTGTGGGAGGGAAAGATTATTTGAAAAACCGACAAGCCGCCACCTTTCGGCTTTTTGCCATCATATTAGGAAAAGATAAACATCAAAAGTTATGAAGAAGACAGTAATGATATTCGGAGTGCTGCTCGCTCTTGTCGCCATGAACGCTTGCAAGAGCAAAGTTGTAATTGAAGATACTTCAGATAGAGAAATTGTTAAGTCTTCAGAGGCATCCAAGGAGGACGAAGAATTTCTGTTTGACACAATCAATGGCTGGTTGACTGTCGGTGTGACCGATACAGTCGTCCTCAACAAACTCGGCAAACCAGATTCTGTTGTCTATGAGGGATTTATGGAATTTTCAGGTTTTTTCTATGCGGAGTGGATATATGACGGCATAGTTCTGGATATGGAGTCGGACACCGCGAGCGCCCCATCGTCTGTCTTTTCAATCATGGTTACTTCCGGCAACCGATACAAAACAAGCAGAGGCGTTAAGGTGGGTGACACTAAAGACAAGGTTTATGACCGTTACAAGGATATATTGAATGAGGAACTGACGGACAACGACCGTGTGTTTCTCGGAAGCATCTATGGAGGCACGGAATTCTGGTGTCCGAGTGGCAAGTTGAAATGGATTCACATAGGTTCGGTTGCCGAGTAAATAATCGCTGGGTTATAATCCTGCTTTTCGCCAATTCACCAATCACTAATCACAATAATGTTTACAATAAAAACAACCATCAGCAATTATCAGACTTTCAGTGAGTTCGCGAAAGCGTTCGACTTGTCCGAAAACGACCTGGTCATCACACAGTCCTTCCTATATGAACCGTTTATGAAGCCGTTGAATTTGCCATGTGTGTTCATCTTGCAGGACAAATATGGCAGCGGGGAGCCTTCCGACGAGATGATGAACAACATCTTGAAAGAAGTGAAGGGCAAGTCTTACAGTCGGGTCGTCGGCATTGGAGGCGGCACCGTTATTGACATCGCCAAACTCTTTGTCTTCAAGGATTTGGACAATGTGACCGATGCTTTCGAGCGCAAAATCCCTATCGTAAAGGAGAAGCGGCTGGTTATTGTGCCCACCACCTGCGGCACGGGCAGCGAGGTGACGAACATCTCCATCGCAGAGATCAAGTCCAAGCATACCAAGATGGGGTTGGCCGACAACGCCATCCTGCCTGACGACGCGGTACTCATTCCCGAGTTATTGAAAAAGCTTCCGTTCAAATTCTACGCCTACAGTGCCATTGATGCGCTTATCCATGCTATGGAGTCGTATCTTTCCCCGAAATCCAACGCCCACACGCAGTTATTCTCCCAAAGAGCCATCGAGATGATTCTCAATGTGTTTATGGGGATTGCGGAGTATGGCGAGGATTACCGGCTCGACCATCTTGAGGAGATGCTGACCGCCAGCAATTTCGCGGGTATCGCCTTCGGGAATGCGGGCGTGGGTGCTGTGCATGCGCTCTCTTATCCGTTAGGCGGTGGATATCACGTGCCCCACGGCGAAGCCAACTACCAGTTCCTCACCGAGGTCTTCAAGGTCTATTTCGACAAGAATCCCGACGGAAACATTCGCGGACTAAACGAGATTCTATCCCGTAACCTCAACATCGACAGGGAATTGCTGAAATCTGATCCGCGCATTGTTTATCAAAAGATTGACGAGCTACTCGGCCAATTAGTCCCCAAGAACCCGCTTCGTCACTATGGCATGAAGCCCGCCGAGATAGACGAATTCACCACCAGTGTGCTCAAGACCCAGCAGCGGCTGTTGGCCAACAATTACGTTCCCTTGGACGAAGAGGAGATCAGGAGGATTTATCAGGCGTTGTATTAACGTCAGAATCAAGTAGAAATCGTTGAAAAAATGTGTATTTTTGCCGAAAATTTGATACTATAATCTGGATTCGGTTATCTGGAAGCCCGTGGCGGGAACAGGAACCGGAGCTACAGAATGGCAGGCGTATAAGACAGATCCTTTAGTAATGGAAAACGACAAACAGAAGAATCGGAAAAATGCGATATGCCACAAAGCGTGTTGTAAACACGCCATCTCAGTAACCCCACACTCGTAGTGTGGGGTGATGGGCGCGATGCAACAGCTGCGTGCGGAAGGCACGCTACTACTCAATCGATTATAGTGGCGTATCTTCGATACGCTTGTCTCGCAGGCGGCCGCTTTACCCCACACTGCACTCCCTCCGGTCGCTTATGTGGGGTTACTAAAATATCGTGCCTCTGGCACGCTGTGGGAAACGGCACATACTGCCGCAAGGGTTTCGCATCTTTGTGGCGGTGTTTATTACATCATACAAAAAATGAGTATTTTTGCAAACTTAAACATCAGGAATCATGAAGAAAACAATGAATAAAGACATCGTGTTCACTGCAAAAAAGGCGCAGGGTTTATGATTGGTGTCTCGATCTTTGTTTTGACATTCATTGTTTGGGGTATTGTGGAAAGCATAACGGACAGCGTAAGTACAATTGGTGAAAAAGTGCTGACATATGCAATACTTTTAACTCTTTTAGTCTATTTCAGCTGTCTTTTGGTTTATAGCATCAACATGCTTAAGGCAACAATAACTATAGGTCCAAAGTTCTTGGTATTGAACTGTGCAATTAATAAAACGAAAAGGTGTTGGAATCCTTTCCGTCTCGACTATATCAAAAGCGACCTTATCGTTGAGATACCATGGCAGTCCATCCTTCAAATCAAATACATTGAAGGAAGGGGAGGAATTAATAGAGTTAGGATTGTGACAACAGACAATCAAATTTACGAAATGAATCTATGGTATTTTAGTACGGATGTCACTCAAAAAATGAACAAATACATACAAAAGTTTAATATCAATAGTATCACCACTTACAAATAATAAAATAACTCAAACAGAAAGCCGAAACGGTTGATCATTTCCTCGCCGTCACGCACAGCCACCGCTTTCCCTCGTTCACCGTGATGTTGAGGTCGCGGAAGCCGACATTCGTCAGTCTGCCCCTGGCGCTTATCGGTGGCGTGTTGGCGGTCCGCCTCACCTCGGCGTTGGCGCTCATCCCTTTGGTCTTCAACGGTGACAAGCCCGGCAACGAAATCCAAAGTCCAATGGCTATCGTGGTCTTGGGCGGCCTTCCTCTATCTCGGTGCAGGCATCGGGATGGGCTTGATGATGCTTATAAGAAACAGAAGTAGAAAGGGTGCCAACGAAGAACGGCTTACCCGTGCGGACCTTCCTTACGCTGCGGCAATGGTCGTCCTCGACATTGCCGCGCCCATACTGATGATGTACGGCTTGCGGATCAACTCGGCAGCCAACACCGCGCTGCTCAACAACTTCGAGATCGTGGCCACGATCGTTATGGCGGTGGGGTGCTGGCTGGCGGGGAGGTGAGGGAAGGATCTCATGTTGCCCATTGTCTTTCTATCAGACGTGCGCTGCGGGGTCGGGCATGCCCATGTAGGCGTACTCGTAGATCATGTCGCCTTTGGCTTCGCGGGTCTCGCCGCCGGCGGGGGTGAAGCGGACGCCGCCTTTGGCGTAGTAGCGGCAGTACTGCATGCGCATCCCGATGGCGTCGTAGCGGCGCTTCAGCTCTTCGCTGGCCATCTCGTACATGTCCCAGAACTCCAGCTGGTCCTCCCATTCGACGTCGAACTCGGCACGCGAGCCGTCGGCATTTGTGAAGACGTAGTGGCTCTCCTTGGGAAACTCTCGGCCTTGGTGCGCTTCGGGTTCCAGACGGGTCTTGAGATCGAAGTGGCCGTCGGTCATGAAGACCACCTTGCCGGTCTTGTTGTCCATCAGGCCGAACATGGGCAGCTGTTTGTAGCCGTACTGGCGGGCGGCAACGAAGTCGTAGATATAGATGGTGTAGAGGTCGGTGTACATACGCCCCCAGAACCAGTGGTGGTAGAGGGTGAAGTGCATCGTGTTCATCCATTGGTGGTCATGGTAGCCGAGGCCCTTCACCTCGTGCCACTCGCCGTCGTAGAAGAGGCGGCCGCTGACCTGGTTCTTGGGCACGGCGAGGTCGGTGTGGTAGAACTCGTCGTTGTCGCCGAAGGCCAGCAGCGAAGTGCCCTGGCGGAAAGGCTCGGTGAGCGCATCGTAGTGCAGGTCGAGACCCACGCCGTGGACGGGTTCGAAGTGCAGATCGTAGTGTTTGAAGTCGCCGCGGCACCAGTGGGGACCTACCTTGGTGTCGCATTGCTCGCGGCTGAAGCTGCCCTCGTCGGCGGGATATACGATGTCGTCGCGGAACTCCTTGCCATCAGGACTCTTGATGTAGATGTTCACGTGGGGCGAATCAACGGTCTTGGTCATGCCGTTCATCGATTTGGGACGGTAGCCGACCATAAACTTGGTGCCGTCGTCCATGGTGCCGTCGAAGTACCACACCTCGCTGCCCACCTCCTCGGTGCGCGTGCGGCGTCCGTCTTCCCAGGTCTCCACCTTTTCGGGGTTGATGCCGAGGCGTTTGAAATCTTCGGGTTGATCCATCAGTCGTGCGCGGAGCACTTTTGCATTAGCTGTGTTTTCCATAATTTTTTTGTATTTTAATTTTTGTATTATTTATTTTTGTTTAATTGATTCCTTTCAGTTTTGCGGCGGCCTTCATTACGGTGCGTTGCAGGAATGAGGGACGCTCGTCGCCAGTGGGTTCGGTGATTTCGCAGTAAAAGCCTTTGTGGCATTGGTCTATGTGGTGATCAGAATCTCACTGTTCTCCTTTCCGAGTTCGCAATAGGTCAGCTCCACTCCGCTGTCCAATTTCAGCCCGAGGGCTTTTCCGTTGATTTTGTTGGCTTCCATAAGTCGCTTATTTTTAAAGGTTAATATGAATCGTCATCTTTTTTTTTTACGATGCAAAACTACTACTATATAACCTTTTAAAATACCATAATTTAATGTAAAAATATCCATTTTCTACGAAATCCATATACTATCTTCAGAAATATTACGTTATATATGATATAATTGATATAATACATTTGTATGGAAATACGCAATCTCGACACCAAAGTGGCATTGAACAATCTTGTTCGTCATGGATACCGACATTCTGGCGATTACGGCATTATTCTGAATGCCAACATGATAGATGAGGATCTGTTTAAGCTTGGGCGACCCTATCGAACCCTCGACGGACGTATTATCATGGTGCATCGCGGGACGATGGAAGTTGAAATCGACTTGGTGCGATATATGCTGCACGAAGGCGACATAGCTATTGTTCTGCCCGAGGCACTTTTGCTCGTCGAGGATGTCAGTAGCGACTGCGCAGCCAGCGCCGTGGTGTTCCGCCAAATGCCACAGATACAGAGCACTGTGGAAAGTTTTGTAGTGAGCGGCGACAGCAAGGCTTTCGCACGGGTCAACCAATATCTGACGATGATTTTCGACCAGTTCGACCGCAACCCTGTGTTTACCGACATAATAGTCCATTTCTACGATGCGCTGATACTCGACATGTTCAGTCTGAGGCATGAGGAGCTATTGTCGCGCAGCGGTGCGTTCATGCAACGCTTCCTGAAGCTGCTCGCGAAAGAGGGGCGCACCAAGCACTCCGTCAACTTCTATGCCGACCGCCTATGCGTTTCGCCCAACCACATGAGCACCCTTGTGCGTGGCGAGAGTGGGCTGACAGTGCTGCAATGGATAAACCGTGCTCTTTTGCGCGAAGCCAAGGTGTTGCTGCATCATACCTCGTTGCCCATCTCCGAAGTGGCCGACACCCTCGGCTTCGCCACCCCTTCGTTCTTCATCCGTTTCTTCCGCCAGCAGACGGGTTGCACACCGTTTCAGTACCGAAA
This sequence comes from Bacteroidales bacterium, assembly GCA_016285615.1. The sequence continues at coordinate 4,140 of JAEERB010000075.1, read as the reverse complement.
GCAACTACATGGTAATGATTGATAAAGTATCTGGTTTCACTTTTCTTTGATAGCGCATTGCCTGGGCACCCTTCATCGGGGCGTTCCTCTCGATGCCCGTCCTCGGCGAGCCTATCGGCTGGGTGTTCATTGTCGCCTCGCTCGTCATGGCGGCGGGCTGCTGGTTGGCGGGAAGTTGATTTCAGGATTTTTCAAGCCCGACGCGAATTTCGGATAACTTTTTTTTGAGGTTGGTATAGGGAAAAAGACTATCTTTGCGGTTTGGAAAATGCTCCTCTATGGCGACAGAGACAGAAATAGACAAGATTGGCGACAACGCTTTGGTTTCGCAGGTGGCTCAGATAATCCACGCCGACGGCAACCCCGCCTATCCGGAACGAGAACCATGGCAGGGCATGAACTTTATTCGATAAGTGAGCCATGAAAAAAAAGATAGGAAGCTAAGATTGAATATACGCCAATAGACAGATAAATCGGAATTTATGGAGATAAAAAACAGACCCAACCCCAATGAGGCCTTCCCGAATCCGAAGATTCCAAGCCTCTGCTTCATCAAGCACGTGTTGAAGAACCCACGTATCATCATCGGCGACTATACCTATTACGATGATGTGGATGGTGCTGACCAGTTTGAGAAGCATGTCACTCATTTCTACGACTTCATCGGTGACAGGCTGATTATTGGCAAATTCTGCGCTATCGCCAGGGGTGTGGAGTTTGTCATGAATGGTGCCAATCATCGGATGGATGGCGTGACAACTTATCCGTTTTACGTTATCGGCGGTGACTGGGGCAGTGCTATCGCGCCTGTGAAAGATGAGTTGCCATTGAAGGGTGATACTGTTGTGGGCAACGACGTTTGGATCGGGCAGCATGTAACCATCATGCCTGGCGTGCACATTGGCGACGGTGCTATTATCGGTGCCAACTCGGTGGTGGCCTCTGATATTCCGCCTTATGCTGTCGCCGTGGGTAATCCTTGCCGTGTGGTCAGGATGCGTTTTGATGACGATTTTATCGCCTATCTGTTGCAGCTGAAATGGTGGGACTGGGATATAGAGAAGATTGAGGCCAATTTTGAAGCCTTGTCCAGTGGTGACCTGTCGTTAATTAGAGAGATTAATCAATAGTATCACAGTTTATGGTTATACTGATAACAGGTGCTTCACACACTGGCAAAACGCTGTTAGCGCAACGGGTGCTGGAAAAATATAACTATCCGTATCTGTCCATTGATCATCTGAAAATGGGCTTGATTCGCAGTGGTAATACCGCTCTTACACCCGAAGATGATGACGCCCTTACCGATTATTTATGGCCTGTTGTCCGTGAGATGATCAAGACGGCGATTGAGAATAAGCAGCATATTGTTGTGGAAGGTGCTTATGTTCCGTTCAACTGGAGGCAAAGCTTTGAAGAGCAGTATCTGGGTTCTATCCATTTTATTTGTCTTGCACTAACAGACGAATTCATAGACTTCCACTTTGCTGAAATCAGGGAACATAGCTCAGACATCGAGAAACGGCTGTACGATGACAATTGCAGCATTGCCAGCTTAAAGGCAGATAACAAGAACTATATCAATGGCTTTAAGGCTGCCGGAGAAAATGTCTTCTTAATCAAATCCGACTATGAACAGATGATCCAGTCTCTTTTGGACGGCCCAATTAGAAACAACGACCTAAAACGAAATACAATGGAAACAGAAATTAAACTTATCAGGCTCGATGAGGAGCGAACCATCTCCTTTAAGGAGGAAATGCAGGAGGCATTTGAGCACGGCTTCCATGGGCATGTTAAAGAAGACGGCGAAAACCAGTGGCAGGTGTTGCCCGATGGGGACTTCTACCAGGCATTGCAGGCCGATGGCGCCGAAGCCTACGAGGCTGTTGATGCCGACGGCCAGCGCGTGGGCGGTGCCATTATCAATATCAATAATGAGACGCGCCACGGTGAGCTGGCGTTTCTCTACGTGAAAGTCGGCACCCAGAGCAAGGGCATTGGCCAAACCATCTGGAGGACCATTGAGGCGATGCATCCCGAGGTTGAGGTGTGGGAGACTTGTACTCCCTATTTCGACCGCCGCAACATCCACTTCTACATCAACTGCTGCGGTTTTCATGCCATCGAGTTCTTCAACGCCCATCACCGCGACCCGAACATGCCCGAGCAGTTCGACCCCAGCGACGGCCTGTTCGTGTTCGAGAAACGCATGAAATAACCTCTAACATGTACGGGATGTTGTAAAACTAATGCCTCCAAAATAATCGCGCTTTGCAAGAGATATTAGGCAAAATTATAAATAAAATTATAATAAAAATTTAATTTGTTTAATTTTTATACAAATTTTGTTTAATTTGGCTTCGCCGAGCTAAAGGTTCTCGGCCGATAGGCCGATTAAAACTGCGTCAAATGAAATCTTGCGACACCCTCCAACCGCAAGGCGTTATTAAAATAAACTCATTTCAGTATGACAGAATTCAGACCCATGCGCCGCAATCGGCAGCAGTTATCCAGAGAGGAGTGCGAATGTATCCTCAACCGTTGCACCTCGGGCGTGCTTGCGTTGGCAGGCGACAGCGGCTATCCTTACGCCGTGCCGCTCAGCTACGTCTATGCCGACGGAGCAATCATCTTCCATTCGGCAGTTGAGGGGCACAAGGTCGATGCGATCAAGCGAGACAACCGTTGCTCATTCTGTGTCATCGAGCAGGACGAAATCAAACCTGCCGAGTTCACAACCTATTTCAGAAGCGTAATCGCCTTCGGCCGCATCCAGATTCTTGAGAACTACGACGAGAAGGTGCAAGCCCTGCGCCTCCTGGGCCGCCGATACTCACCTGGTGACGAACCCGGCCTCCAGCGCGAGATTGACAAATCCCTGGACCACGTCCTGCTCCTCCGTCTCAACATCGACCACCTCTCCGGCAAACAAGCCATCGAACTGCTGCAAGCTAGACAGCACTGATTAGCGTGATATGCAGGGCTTGCTTCCCACAGACCTTTTTACAGGCACATGGGAAGATTTCTATACCGATAGTGTCAATACTTACAACAAGATGAGGGCAGCTGGTGTGGATGCCAGTCTGCATTTGGCCGAGAAGATGGCCCATGTCTATCCCCTGTGGCCATGCACCGAAGGCAAAAAAGCCCACACCGAAATATCCTCCATCCTCCTCCATTAGCATGTTTTAGGCCATACAGTTATTGCTGCCGTCTGCTACTCCCTTTGTACCCTCGGTAAACTCCTAGGCCGTTACTTGAGGGATTGTTTCAATGCCATTTCATACTACAAACTGATTATTTCATCATACTAGCAAAAAAGCCTCCAAATGTTATGTAGTTAAACCAAATTGTTGTAACTTTGTATTATTATGGCAAGAAATAACAACATAGTACAGAAAGGGAAACACTTGGCTTACTTGCTCAGGCACGATAAAGAGGCTTTTGGGCAAGGCAAGATTGATGAGCACGGCTGGCGCTTGGTTGATGAACTGGTCGAGTTGGGTTACACACGTGAAGATCTGGATGAAATTGTTGAAACCAATAACAAGCAACGATATGAGTACAATTCCGATGGCACGAAGATTCGTGCCCGGCAAGGACATTCCATCGCCGTTGATGTGGAACTCAAGGAAGCCACACCTCCAGATGTACTCTATCACGGCACTGCTACACGATTCCTGGAGTCAATCTATAAAGAAGGCTTATTAGCAGGTGGCAGGCTCTATGTGCACCTGTCGACCGACGAAGCAACTGCCATCAATGTGGGTTCAAGGCATGGAAAGGCATTTGTGATTAAAATAGATTGCCGTCAGATGCTTGCCGATGGTTGCAAATTCTACCTGTCCAACAATGGTGTATGGTTGACAGAGCGAGTATTGGCAAAGTATTTCATCAATACTCGGGATAATTTATTTAATTCTCAGAGCAATGAATCAAATGACTGAAGAAGAATATACCAGGAGATATTTCAACAAAGTTGAAACCATGACGGCTGTTTGCAGAACGAACAGTTCGTGGTCTCATGGGGATTATCCAGAACTGGAGATAGGCAAGATTTATCACGTTTCTCAAATTGGTGTACTGAAATCTAGTACAATTATTAGGCTGGCTGAATTTGGAAACAAAGAGTATCCT
>JAEERB010000270.1 GCA_016285615.1 Bacteroidales bacterium | reverse complement strand
TGCTTGATAATCTGTTGTTTAGCGTTTTCCGCATTGGCTCAAAACCACAACCAACAGGTCTATTATTTCACCATTGACGAGAATATAGCCAAGCCCGCACAGCGTAAGACGGAAATGGCGGTTAAGAAGGCTACGGAGATGGAAGCCGACTGGCTGTTCCTGCGTCTGAACACCTTTGGTGGCGAACTGAATGCCGCCGACAAGATCCGCACTGCCTTGATGGAAGCGCCTATGCCCGTTATTGTCTTCATCGACAACAATGCGGCGTCGGCTGGAGCATTGATTTCCATTGCGTGTGACAGCATCTATATGGCTTCTGGCGCCTCTATCGGTGCCGCTTCGGTGGTGGATCAGACGGGCGAGATCATGCCCGACAAGTACCAGTCGTACATGCGCTCGCTGATGCGTGCGACGGCTGAACGGAATGGCCGCAACCCGATGATTGCGCAGGCGATGGTCGATCCCGACATCTATGTAAAAAATGTGAGCGAGAAGGGTAAGGTGCTGACAATGACTACGAAAGAAGCTATTGCAAACCATTTTTGCGAAGGCGAGGCCAACTCGACAGAGGAGGTGCTCTCCAAGGCTGGTATTCAGCACTATACGCTCATCGAGCAAAGCATGTCATGGATTGATAAGCTGATAAATTTCCTCATCAATCCCGCCGTCAGCGGCATCCTTATCATGCTGATTATCGGTGGTATATATTTCGAATTGCAGTCACCCGGCATCGGTTTCCCGCTGATTATTGCCGTGACAGCTGCCGTTTTCTACTTTGCTCCTCACTATCTGGAGGGCTTGGCCGCCCACTGGGAAATCGCCCTCTTCTTCGTAGGCCTTATCTTGCTGATAATTGAGCTGTTTGCCATCCCAGGCTTTGGTGTGTTCGGCATCTCTGGCATCGTGCTGATGGTGGTTTCGCTGGTGCTGAGCATGGTCTTCAATATGGGCTTCGATTTCCATTTGACAACACCAACCTTCGTGGTTACCAGATTCTTCATCGTCCTGCTGGCCGTCGTCGCGGGCTTTTTCCTGTCGCTCTGGCTGGGCAAAAAGCTGCTGACTGTCGACACTCGTTTTGGCTCGCTGGCATTGAAGACAGAATTGCGCAAAGATCAGGGTTTTGTGGCTCAAGATATGGACATGTCGCAGTTGGTAGGTCAAACGGCGGTGGCCTTCACATTCCTTCATCCCGCTGGCAAAATCGAGATTAACGGCGAGATTATGGATGCCACCTCCCAGATTGGCTTTATCGAGAAAGGGGCGAAGGTAAGGATTATAAAATTTGAAAATGCTCAGTTGATTGTCGGCAAGGATGAAAACTAACGAATTTGCAGAGGATAAGCTCTCTATCAGGGGCGCAAGGGTAAACAATTTGCAGAATGTGTCGCTCGACATACCGCAGAATAAACTGGTGGTTTTCACTGGCTTGAGCGGAAGCGGCAAGTCCTCGCTGGCATTCGACACCATCTATGCCGAAGGGCAACGCCGCTATATGGAGACTTTCTCGGCCTACGCACGCCAGTTCATCGGCAATATGGAGCATCCCGACGTTGACAAGATTTCGGGCCTTAATCCGGTGATTTCCATCGAACAGAAGACGGTGAACAAGAACCCGCGCTCGACTGTGGGCACCGTGACCGAAGTGTACGACTTTCTACGTCTGCTCTTTGCCCGTGTGGCCGATGCATATTCGTATGTGACAGGTGAGAAAATGGTGAAATATACTGAAAAAGAGTTGATTGCACTTATTCAGGAACGCTACCAGAATCGTTCAGTCACCATTTTGGCTCCCGTGGTGAAGCGCCGTAAAGGTCACTATAGGGAGTTGTTTGAGACCATCCGCAAGCAAGGCTTTACCAAAGTGCGCGTGGATGGCACTCTTACCGATCTGAAGCTTAACATGACGGTTGACCGCTACAAAATACATGATATTGAAGTGGTTATCGATAAATTGGATATCAACGATTCTGCTTCCATGCGGCTGACCAATAGCGTACGCCTGGCTCTCAAACATGGCAAGGGAGTGA
>JAEERB010000074.1 GCA_016285615.1 Bacteroidales bacterium | reverse complement strand
TTTTCCACCTTTCAACGTAGCAGTTAGCGGATAGAAAACACCTTCTCCAAGATATTGGATGGCGTTTTCGCCAGCGCCGCCGTTATTCACCATTTTTATGGAGGCCACATTGTTAGCACAGCGGACGGTCAGCAGGTAGGTGCCGGCGGTGGATAGGGTAATGCGGAAATGGTGGGTACCAGCCTGTAGGGGCGAATAATTATTCGCCCCTACAACGGTGCGTCCATTTATATCGGTAATTTCCATCGTAACATTGCCATTTTCAACCATCTGCAATTCAAAATCGGTAGCTCCATCAAAGGGGTTGGGCACATTTTGCGACAATTTGAATTCGTTGGTATTTTTAAAATCATCAATGCCAGTTCCCCCCATCATCAGAATGGTGTCAGGATAGTAAATGGTTTCCTGCCAATTCTGCGTCAAGTTGGTAATCACCACACGATTCAATTTTACATATTGATTTTTTGCATCTTTTCCTGTAAAGGTAAGGGTAATGGATTGTGCCATTGCACTAAAACTTACTAGCGCAATAACTAAAAAGGTTAGAACTTTTTTCATAATTGTTTAATTGTTGCATATTAAGGTTTATTCCCCAACATAAAATTAGTGTACAAGAAGCAAAAACAGTTTCTATGTCAGGAAAATGCTGAGAACAATTTCGTTAACAGCGGCGCAAAGATACAAAAACAATTTATAATGTACAATTGGAATCTTAGCTCCCCATACAGATTATGCCGTCAGGTATATATTTGTTTAAATAAATTTCAATAGGGCGATAATTATGTTAATTTTTGTTTATATATTTGCAAAGTTATTTTTAATATCCAGACATGGTCGTATATTAACTTGCTCGATTTATGAAAAATAAGGATTCCAATATCAATCTTCTGACCGATTTCGGATTCAAACGATTCTTCGGTACGGAACGATACAAGAGCAACCTGATTCATTTTCTCAACGCCTTCCTGCCACCCTATATCGGTATGGTAGATGACATCACCTACCTGCCCACCGAGCAGCTTGGCCAGAACGACCAAAACAAACGGTTAGTATTTGATGTACTCTGCGCTAACCCCAAGAATGATCACATCATCATCGAGATGCAGAAAGCGAGCCAAGAATTTCTCAAGAACAGAATCATTGCCTACTCGTCGCGACACATCAGCAATTCGTTAGAAATTGGCGACCGCAAGTACAGTTTCCCGACAATCTTAACCATTGTGTTGGTGGATTTCGAAGTTCCCGAATTGAGGGCCTCCGACAGGTTTCTCCAGCATGTCATGCTCAAAGACGACAACAACGACATTTTTTCAGACAAAATGTCCTTTCTTTTGATAGATTTGACTAAATTTGCCATTCGAAAGAGTTTCGCACAACTGGCCGATGACAGGCAGAAATGGTGCTACGTCATCAAGAACATCTGGCAGATGGAAGAGGATGACATTCCTTTGGAGGAGACCGTTTTCCGTGAACTGTGCGAGAATTGCAAAGTATCAAAACTGAACGCCATGGAAAAACAAGAGTATGAAAAAAGCGTACTGGAGTACGATGATGTGAAAGACGCAATGGAATACCACCACAGGCTTGGCAAAGAAGAAGGACGCGCAGAAGAAAGAAAAATAGCTGAAAATGAGAAACGGGAAATAATCGCCCGCATGCTGGAGAAGGGGATTCCTATTGACACCATTGCCGAGATAGTTGGGATAACAGAAGAAGATGTGACGTTATTTCAAACGGGCAATAAGGGATAAAAAAAGTGGCTGCCATTTTTATGACAGCCACCTGTTTATTTCAAATTTGTTTCTGGATCCTTCAGGCAACGCACTGATATGCCATCACTCGAAGTATCACTAAAAATGTCTTGACTGTCATTGTGGATGGAACGCATCGTTGCCGCGTTACCGCTGCCAGAGCAAGTCCAAAAGTAGGCAGCGAGACCAAACCCAACATAAGAGTAAAATTGGTCCTCATCAATGCTAATCTGCAACTTGCCCGCAGGCAATGCAAAAAAGCCCATAAAATTATTGGAGGACGGGTCATTGCCTGGCGTACCTACTCGGCTACTCGTCTGCCAACCCTCAGAGGATGCCAACGCCTTAGCAGGTAAGTGATTTTCATTGTTGGGGTCTAAATGATCTCTCACATAACTCTCCAGTTCCTGCCATTCGGCATCGCTGGGAACATGCCAACCTTGGGGACAAATGCCCTGCACTCCACTTGGATTGGCTTCGCTGCCGTGTGCACCGTTCATCACAGCACGAAAATTGTACAAATAGCCGTATTTCTTCACGTTTGCAGCATTACCATTAGGACAATAACGTGACGGGACACCAACAGTATCTAACGGAATGGGAGTGCCATCTTCGTACTTCGTCGTGCGCAAATTCTCGGTCATCCACACTTGGTTGCCTATTTTCACCACATCATACATGTTGCTGTCCGCATCCATAACCGCGTCCCTAGTAATGTTTTCTTCAGGAACACCTTCTTTACCTTTATCTTTTTCACAGGAAACTAAAAACAAAGGAACTAACATACAAACAAGCAAATAAACAAATTGTTTTTTCATAAGAGTTTTATTATAAAAGGTTTAACTATATTATTTTAATCTTTGACACAACGAACCGATATGGCCCGGTAATTGTAATGCTATCCAAAGATTTAGTCGCGAAGGCAACGGACCGAGCAGCCACCTTTCAACATGTCGTTTCGCAAATCTTGCCCCATATGGTCAATCAACCAAGTCCTCCCCTCGGGAAATTCGTCAAGAACCATATCATAAGAAGAACTCCAAAAGTATGCATAGATACCCATATAGCCAACTTCGAGGATGCTATTATTATCGAAATCAATGAGTAGGACACCGGCAGGCAATGCCGAAAAACCCATAGAATTATTTTTTGAAGGCTCATAACCAGGCGAACCACCATTTTTACTCGGCTCCCATCCTTCGGTTGATGCCAACGCTTTGGCTGGTGTATTATCTGATCTCGGATCTATCTGCGTCCACACATAGTCCACCAACTCCTGCCATTCGGCATCATTAGGCACATGCCAGCCTGTAGGGCAAATGCCCTGCACTCTATCATGAAGAGTATCCAACTCACCATTCATGACAGCTTCCCAATTGTAAAAATAGCCGTACTTCTCAACATTTACCGCTTTTCCATCAGGATAATAGCGGGAAGGGACACCAATAGTATCTAACGGAATTTCAGTGCCATCCGCATACTTCGTGGTACGCAAATTCTCAGCCATCCACACCTGGTTGCCGATTCGCACCGCCGCATACGTGTTGCCGTCTACATCCGTTACGGCTTCATCAATGATGTTTTCTTCAGGAAATTTATATTTATCTTTATTGCAGGAAGATAAAACAAAAGAAATTAACACACAGACAAATACATAAATAAATTGTTTTTTCATAAGATAGATATTTTAAAAGTTGTTTGAATATTAATATTTGTTCTTTGTTCTTTATAACTTCTAACGTTCTACCGCCGCACGAACTTGACAAACACATCGGCGATGGAATCAACACCCATCTCCGCCTTGATGTCGGCGGGCTTGCCAATGATTTTGAGTTGACCGCTCTCCATAATGGAAATACGCTCGCAATATTCGGCTTCGTCCATATAGTGTGTTGTGACAAAGATAGTTACACCTTGCGAGGCAGCCTGATAAATCATATTCCAGAACTCACGACGCACAATCGGATCCACACCGCTGGTGGGCTCATCCAAGAATACTATCTGCGGCCGGTGCAACATGGCCGTAGCAAACGCCAACTTCTGCTTCCACCCCAACGGAATGGAATAGACCAAGGTATTGGCCTTATCATCCATTTGCAACTCCTTTAAACTTTGATGGATACGGTCTTTTAACTCAGCTTTGGGAATGCCGTATACCGTGCCAAAAAGCTGCATATTCTCAAATAGAGTCAAGTCGTTGTAGAGCGAGAAGCGTTGGCTCATATAGCCGATGTGGCGCTTGACGAACTTGGCTTGCGTCTTCACATCATAGCCCGCCACAGTAGCCACCCCCGAGGTGGGGCGCAGCAGCCCGCACAGCATACGGATGGCGGTGGTCTTCCCAGCCCCATTGGCGCCAAGGAAGCCGAAAATCTCGCCCTGTTTCACCTGAAAGTTGATATGGTCAACCGATGTGAAATCACCGAACTTTTTGGTAAGATTTTCTGCTACAATGCTATACATTTCCTACTTCGGTTTAACAAGTTCGATAAAACAGTCTTCAATATTCGGCGTAATGCGTTTCATATTCCTGAATTCTATCTGATGCTCTTGCAAAAACTGTTGGAAAGCGTTCGACGAACTCTCCGCATCCTCGTAGAAAACAATGTGCAACTGGTCACCATTGGGATAATAGTTGCATGGCAACGTACACTGCTTCATAATCTCCAGCAAGCCGAAAATATTGTTGGTGGTCAGCGTGTACAACGTGCCCTCAAAATTATCGATGATCTGGTTGGGCGTAGCCACTTCGATAATACGACCGTCCTGAATGAGTGCGATACGGTCGCAGAGAGTCGCCTCATCCATATAAGGCGTGGAGACAACAACCGTAATATCCTGTTGCTGAATACCTTTCAATATCTCCCAAAACTCCTTGCGCGACACAGGGTCCACACCCGTAGTCGGCTCGTCAAGAAAGAGAATGGTCGGTTTGTGGATGAGCGCACAGCAGAGCGCCAGTTTCTGCTTCATACCGCCCGACAGCTTGCCAGCACGCCTTTTCTTGAACGGCAGCAACTGTCGCCAGATGGGCTTGATGATGGACATATTCTCACTGATTTTGCTCTTATACATCGTAGCAAAGAAAATCAGGTTTTCCTCTACCGTCAGGTCGGGATAGAGCGAAAAGACGCCAGGCAGATAGCCGATGGTGCTCCGCACCTTCTTGTAGTCGGCAATCACATCCATACCGAGTACGGTCACATGGCCCGAGTCGGGCAACAGCAAGGTAGTCAGGATATTGAACAGTGTAGATTTGCCAGCGCCGTCAGGACCGACAAGGCCAAAAAGTTCATTCGGTTTCACGGCAATGCTGACATCATCCAGCGCAGTTACATGGTTTTCGGGATATGTCTTGTTAAGATGCTCTATTTCAACAGCCCAATCCATGGCTTCTATTTAAAAATCACGTCACCGGGCATGCCGATTTTGGCGCTACCATCGTTAATGAAGCTGACTTTCACAGCATAAACAAGGTTAACACGCTCATTTTTAGTCTGTATCATCTTAGGCGTAAATTCGGCCTTAGGAGAAATCCAGCATATTTTGCCGGTGAATTGTTTGGTTGGCTCGTTATCTTTACGTTTATTTTTCCGTTTGTTCTTCTTAGCCTGTTTGGAGATATCCCCCGACGTATCCAAATTGATAGTCACCTCCTGATTCAGGCGCAACGACGAGAGCATATCTTCCGACACATAGACTTTGATGAACATATTGGTCAGGTCGGCAATCTTGAAGAGCGGCTTGCCTTGGAATGCCAACTCATTGGGTTCTATGTATTTCTTGAGTACAGTGCCAGTGATGGGCGCCTTGATACGGCAAGTGGCGATAGAGGCTTCAAGCTGCATTTTCTGGAAACGGAGGGCTTCCACCTCTTCCGACAGAGATTGCGACTGGATACTCAGTGTGGACTCGGTGGCTGCCATCTGGCTCTTGGTGATGTTTATCTGAGCCACGATGTCGTCTAACTGCTTGGCGGTAGCGGCATTGGCTTGCACCAAGTTCTCCACGCGGGCACGCTCTTTTTCCAGGGTTTCCAACTGTTTCTTCAATACTTGTATCTGCGACTTGGAGTCGGGGCGACGAGCCATCACAGCCTTGATAGAGGCTTCCAACTGCTTAAGCTGCAAACACAACTGCAAAGTATCGATACAACCTACCACTTCGCCAGCCTGATATGTTTGTCCCTCTTCTACTGAAAACTCCAGCAGGCGGCCATTATTCTCAGACGAAACAATAATCTCAGTTGCCTCGAAATTCCCGTAGGCGTCGGCATTCCCTTTATTGCGGTGACAGGCGGTCAGCAGCGACAAGACTGCGACTATCCATAAAAATCTTTTCATCAACAATTTTTTGAGTATTTATCGTGGCAAAGATAAGAAATATTCTGCAGAAAATAATAGCAGAAAAAAACTAATGGCAGCAAGTATGAATTGCGTAAAACGAGGTGTTTATTCTTCCGACTTCTTCTATAAAAGAAAGTAATTTATGTTTCCTTTTAAAACATAATATTTTAATAATCAAAGAAATAAAAAATCATTCATAATCCAGAAAAAAGCCGTAACTTTGCCGCGGAAAGTTGCCAGAGTGGTCGAATGGGGCAGACTCGAAATCTGTTGAACCCTCCGGGGTTCCGGGGGTTCGAATCCCTCACTTTCCGCAGCTTATAAAGTAAAGGAGTGAAGTTGAACTTCACTCCTTTTTAATTTGAAGGGTCGGCAGTGACAGGAATCTGTAAACCCTCATGGTTTCTTGACTACCCAACTAGAAAATAGAATCCTAATTAATAGGCATTATTCCCCTGTTTTTTGAGTCTTCACTCCATTGAACCTGCCACATTCGACCATCTATTTGGTCTAACAGAATAAAATTAAAAACATTACTTGTTGGATACAAAGTAAATCTGCCATTTATTTCTTTATCAGCTTCCACAAGAAAGAAATCTGAAAGAGGAATTTCGTACCTGTATTCTGAACCTTTTACAGAAAATTGCACCTGCCAGATTCTGCCATTTCTCGTGTCCAACTTGAGGAATGTCCACATATTGCTTGTAGGGAACAACTTATATACCGCTCCATCTTGAGGTTCTGAAGCACTTTGTGGCGCATACGGAACATCACTTTGTGCGAAAGCAGCAAAGGAAAACAATATGGCAATAGCAAAAATTAGAACTCTTTTCATAATAATCTTTTCACACTTCAACATCTAACCCTTTATGACGACCGCTTATTCCAATTGAGGCCATTGCTTGAGGAATAATAGAGACCTTGGCTTGTCGTGGCATAAAGGTATCTTCCATCGGTACTCAACTGCATGAAAGTGCCACACGCACCGCTACTATAGCGGCAATTCCAATTTAGGCCCTCGTTGGTGCTGTAATACACACCTTTTGAAGTACACGCCAGAATCTCGCGACCATTGTCGAACAAATCGTGAAACGTACCACACGAGCCGCTCGAATAACGGGTATTCCAATTCAATCCACCACTCGTGGAGTACTCAATCGTGTTCTTTTGTGTGTTGATGCGGATCATTTCACGTCCGCGCTGAATCATTAAAGCCATAACAATTGTATTGAGACATTAGAATCTAATCAGAAGTTTTTTGCCTTATCTTTTGCCACTTGATAGTTTTGAAACAAAGACATCCCTATCTTATCACTTTTGAATACGCGTTCGTGTGCTATTGGGAAAATGGATAGTCGGATTTTCTCAACCCCCTTTGTAAATAGTTCTATTTGATCTTCTGTAATCTTAAACTGTGCCATCGCCTTCATATCTGTATATGGCACTAAAACATTGCCTATCAGAATTCCTCCATTACTTGATGTTGTATTTAATTTTTTTCCTTCTAATTGTAAAATCTGATCGGTGTTGAAAAAACGCACCATCATAGTTGGATTATCGCTAAAAACAAGTCTATCGGATTGTACACTGACTACTATGTAGGCTTCATTTTCGACGATAACAGGCGTATAACTCACAGTACAACCTTCCTCTGCAAATGGCTTGTATGTGTAACTTACACTTTGTGCTTTTAATTGCATAACACAAGCAATTAAAACCATCAACAAACACATCCACTTTCTCATAGATACCTATTTGTTAAATTGTTCATTCTCCTGCCCTACTAGTTCTTTACACATCTTACCGACATAGCGGCACACTTCTTGAAGCCGTATCTGAAAATATTGCCATTCTCGGGGGCCAGCATGCGCATAAAGCCAGAGGTTTCATTAAAGGATGTTGAATTCCATACCATGGTAGAGAATCCTATGGTATAATACTTACTGTCATAGAAATAGCCTGCTGGCTCCAAATCGAGGCTGTTATCATTGCAGAAATACTTGGCGTAATTATAGTCGTCCTTGGCCAAAATATAGTCGAGCACGTTTGCCCATTCCACATCGGTGGCCACATGCCAACCTGTAGGACAAATACCCTGATTGTCGCCCTCGGCAGGCATAGGCGATTTCATCATCGCCGTGAAATTGTACAACAAGCCGTGCGCTTTCTCAAGAGTCTCATCGCCGTAAGGATAGTACCAATAAGGCTCGGTGTAGCTCTCCTTGTTCACCGCGCCGGCTGGAATAGCCGAGCCATCAGGATAGTGACGCACACGCATGCTCTGCTTCATCCAGCACTTGTCGCCAATTTGGATGGTTGAGTAAACATTGCCATCGATATCGGTCACCAAGGAATCGCCCGGGCAGGATGCAATCACCACGCCCTTGTCGTTGGTGACCACCGTAATCTGATCGCCGTACGACAGGCCATATTTGTTTATGCCATAACATCTTACATAATATGTCGTATGAGGACGAAGATTGGGAACATAGCTCGTAAACATCTTATTGTTAGGTACTTGCACCGTATGCAGACCATCCACGGTGGGTGATGCCAGCGTGTCCCAACATACGCCGCACTCGGTCACCTCGGCACCATTCTCATCTTGCACATAACCGCCCGAATAAAACGAGCTATCGGTCAAATGGAAATAAGGATAGGTAATCATTTTAGGAGCCTGGGGCACAGTCAGAGCGTAATGAAGCGTAATGCGCTGTGTGCTTTCAGGCATAATCATCTCTTCTGCCGTAAAAACACCGCCCTGATAGGTGGTATAGCCTTTCACCTGCAATTTATCGCCAATAGCGAAGGGTTTCTTCGTCTCCGCCTTCAGTTCACCCTTGGCGATGCCTAAGTAAGAGATGCTGTTGCCACCACCATGTCCCACATTAATCATCTTGATGGAAGCACGGTAGTCTTTCATGGTCACATTCAAAATGTAGGTTTGCGGTACTGCCAATGAGAGTTGCAATGCCCAATCGCCTTGATTAAGCGTACGTTTGTCGGAAAGCACTTCCCTACCATTGATATCGTAAACGGCGATTTTCACCGCTTGGCGTTCAGGCACACTGAGCAGCACGCTGGTGGCGCCTTCGAACGGATTGGGCACATTCTGCTCCAAACCAGCCCAACTTAAACCATTGTTGCCGATACCCGACGAGATGGTCATCATCAACAGCGTGTCGGGATTGCGCAACATGAGCGTCCAATTACGATTCAGATTGGTCACACTTATACTATCCTGTTTGATAAATTGGCTCTTATCATTCACACCTCCGAAAGTGAGGGTGATTTTCTGTGCCGACAAAGACAATGTAACTACAACTAACAGAGCAACTAATAAAATTTTTCTCATAGTACCTTTTATTTAAATGACATTTAATTTTCTAAGGCCAAAAATAGCAAAATTATTCAACAGCTCTCGCATATAAATGCTATCTTTGCAACAAATTTTAAACATCCGACTATGTTTCTATGGCAAGAAATCGCGTTCGGTCCCATTCACAGCCGACGCTTAGGACACTCGTTAGGACTCAACCTGCTCCCCACAAAAGAGAAAATCTGTACCTTCAACTGCATCTATTGCGAATGCGGCTGGACGCTGGAAAACCACAGCGAAGCCAAAGAGTATTACCCGCTCCATACGGTAATGGATGCCATTGACTTCAAGCTCAAAGAGTGCAGCCTGGTGGGCACCCCCGTCGATAGCATCACCTTCTCGGGCAATGGCGAGCCGACGCTGCACCCGCAATTTGGCGCCATCATCGACGGTCTGCTCCAACTGCGCGACCGCTACTACCCGCACGCTGTCATCACCTGCCTCACCAACTCCACCCAACTGAGCCGCCCCGATGTGTTCAATGCCCTGCTCAAGATCGAAAATCCCATGCTAAAACTGGATGCGGGTAGTGATGAAATGTTCCAAACCATCAACCAGCCCACCATCCCCATCCACCTTGATGAGATAAGAGAAAACCTATATCGCTTTGGTAATCAAGCTATTATCCAAAGCATGTTTCTAAAAGGAATCGTTGACGGGAAAGAATTCGACAATAGCTCGGAAGAGAATGTAGCCGCTTGGCTGGAAGATATCCGCAAAATCAACCCCAAGAAGGTGCTCATCTACTCTCTCGACAGAGAAACACCTGCCAAACAACTAGTTAAGTTCCCCAAAGAGAAATTGGAAGAGATTGCCGACCGCGTGCGTGCGCTGGGCATAGAAGCAGCAACGTATTAAGTAATGCATAATTCACAATGCACAATGCACAATTAAGGGCAAAGAACAAAGAACAAATTCAAAGTTCAAAGAAGTTTTTAGTTGTTAGTTTTTAGTTGTTAGCGATAATTCCTAACACCTTAGTTTCTTAGTTTCTTAGTTTCTTAGTTTCTTAGTTTCTTAACTCTAATCACTTCTCACTTCTCACTTCTCACTTCAACACTTAAACATTTCAACACTTAAACAATTACCCCCCCACACACTACCGTTTATCGTAGTCGGCGAGCAATTTCGACACTTTTTTCAATTCGTCGCGAAGGGCGGCAGCTTGATTGAAATCCAAATCCTTGACAGCCTTTTCCATCGCCTTCGACAGCTGCTTCTCCTTGATTTTCAGCTGGTCTTTGTTCATCATGCGCAAAGTGTCCTCTTCGGCTGCCACTGAGTGCGTTGCCGTGTCCATGCGGTACGCCGTTTCCACTTTCAGTATCTCGGGCACGGTCGGCAGGAACACCTCGTCGGACTTGACCACACTCTTGGGCGTGATGTGGTGCTCAGCATTGTAGGCCATCTGCTTGGCACGACGGCGCGCCGTCTCATCTATCGTGGCTTGCATCGACTTGGTCATCTTATTGGCATAGAAAATCACGTGGCCGTTCACGTGACGCGCCGCCCTGCCCGCCGTCTGCGTAAGCGAACGCTCGTTACGGAGGAAACCCTCCTTGTCGGCATCCATGATGGCCACCAGCGACACCTCTGGCAAGTCCAACCCCTCGCGCAGCAGGTTCACACCCACCA
>JAEERB010000269.1 GCA_016285615.1 Bacteroidales bacterium | reverse complement strand
ACGGAGTCTCTCGCGAATGGATCACTGATTTTGAAGGCAACATGTTGATCGGTCCCTACGAGAGCATCCAGAACTTCAGCGAAGGCCTGGCTTCTTTCTGGGTGAACGACAAAATGGGCTTCCTCGACCTCAAGGGGCATGTCGTCATCCCCAACCGATACGATTGCTGCGGTGCGAACGGTTTTAAGAACGGCTATGCGCTGGTCAGAGAAAACGATACCTATTTACTGATTGACAAGAAAGGCAACGTCAAGCATGCCTTCGACACTGATACAGATTATGACATCGACTACTGGCTTTGGGACAACTCGGTTTTTACCATCAGCAGACCCACAAATGAAACCAGCTCAAATAATTATGAATACGGTGCGGTGGACAAATCCGGCAAGATGATAATACAGCCGCGCTACAGCCGGTGGTACGTCATCAACGACCAATACCTTGCCATGATCAACTATAACTATGAGATGAACTGTGACAAGTGTGACATTTACGACAAAAACGGACACTTGGTAGCCCAGTTCCCTCAATTCAAAGGCGAGGAATACGACGCAACCCTCTTCTACTACAGTCAGTATTTTCCGGCTGGCAAGGATGGGCTGTGGGGGCTTGTTGACAGCAAGTTCAAAGAAGTGCTGCCTTTCCGCTACAAAGAGGTGACTTGGCTTGGGCAGCAATATGTCTCTGTTGTCACCACCGATGGGCAGACCAAAATCATTGACTTTTCAGGGAAAGAGGTGGTCAGCGGGCCCTACGAAGTAGTTGAACTGGTAGCTGATGGTCTCTTCAAGTTCTACACCGGCAATCCAGATGTAGCCGATGAGATTATGGTCGGTTACATCGACATCTATGGCAACACCACAGCCACTAAAATAGAGTTAGAAAAGATGAACGCCTGGCTGAAACGCCGGTAAGTTCTTCTCCAATGCGCTTTCAACTCTCCACTTATTCATCGACGCGGCTGGAGCAGCCGTGCTCAATGACCTGCGAATTGCTGAGGAAATCGGTGTCAACATAAGTACTGCTGCCCGGACGGAGATGTACTGTAGAGGTACGGGTATCTTTCGTGCCATCAGCCATTTCCACCACATACCAGCAGTCTGCCACCATATCGGTCTCGCAGGGATTTCTTACATACAGCGTCCAACGGCCCACACTGGAATCATCGTAAGTATAGCATTCGCAATCAGTGCCTTGCACCACTTCGGCATTCATGGCAGACGTATCGGTGGCACTTTGAGAGGAATCAACATGATTCCATCCACAAAATAACAAACTGATTATCAATAATATAATTTTCATAACATTTTGCGCCTGTTATTCGCCATCGGCCCATCGGCTTAAAAACACTTCAATGACCTTTTGAAAAGCACTCAGTTTAAACTTTCCCCTATTCCTCATTATTGTCTTCCTCCTCATCGGGAACACGATAGAATTTCTTTATAAATTTGTTTTTCTGCGAACGGTTACCCAGCTTGTAGGTACAGGCTGGCAGACCGTTGCTGGGCGGCAGCATACGTTTTTTCACCTTGGTCTGCACGATAGGATCGGTAAACTTGGTATCAGAAGAGTAGCCGTAGATGCTGTTGTTTTCCACTTGGAAGAAGAAGAAGTCGTTTTCAATCTCGAAATAGAGGTAGAGACGGTTGCGCGAGCCTCTCTTTTCCACCACAATTTCGCCAGGGATTTCCTTGTTGATTTCCTTTCCGTTGCAGATGGCAACAGGGAGCAAGTACTGTGATATGAAGGCCTTAGCCTCCTTGTCCCATACAAACTGGATGTCGGCGAACAAGAACTTCACCTTCAGCGAGGCGGGGAGTTTCTGGGTTTGTCCGTAGGTGTTGACCTCGTAGGCATAATCCTCGAAATCCTTTTCGTTCAGGATGGTTTTCATGGCAAGGATGTAATCCTCGTTCTCCCACGGGTCGATAAAGTCGAGCGAAGCATCCTCCACATGTTTCATAAAGACCTTCATAGACTGTTCGTTGAAGAAGAAGTCGATGGTAGTGGTGAGGCTCATCTCGGCGGAGTCGGCCTTCATGTAGTTGACGACGGTGC
>JAEERB010000268.1 GCA_016285615.1 Bacteroidales bacterium | reverse complement strand
TTCACGGGCGGCTTTGTAGAACTTGAAGTAGCACAAGATGATCAGGGCAACGGCGATAATGGCGCAGACGATGATGATGATCTTCTTTTGGTTCTTCTGGACGAATTCCTCTGTGCGGGTAATGACATTACCCATCTCGGTGTTTTTTTCTTCTAATTGCTTTTCCATTATGAATGACTTTTTATGTTTCTTTTGGTAAAAATCGGAATGCAAAAGTACAAATTTTTTATGAATTGAAGAAGGAAAGTTGAAAGTTGCGCCCATAAAATCTTAACATTATAAAATTAGAATAAAAAAATGCGTCTGATATTCAACGTATTGTGTAACTATTGTTAAAAAAAGTGAAAAAAAATTTTTTTTGTAAATATATTTTACATATCTTTGCAAGTTGAAATTTGTGTGTGGGTAAAGTGTAAAATAAAGTATTTTTAATAGAAATTAAAAGCAAAAAGTATACTATGGATACTAGCACAAAATACCTCGGATTGGACCTCAAAAGCCCTATCATTGTTGGCAGCTGTGGCTTGACCGCCGACGTCGACAAAATGGTCGCCATGGAGAAGGCTGGCGCAGGTGCCGTCATTCTCAAATCGGTCTTTGAAGAACAGATTATCTACGATATCAAGCGCAACACCCATGTTGTTGCCCCCATCGACAACTACGGTGACAGCTACGAGTACATCGCCGCCCATGTGGCCGACGACTCCCTCGGCAAGCACTTCCAAATGATTCGCGACGCCAAGAGCCGCCTCACCATCCCCGTCATCGGCAGCATCAACTGTTTCTCCTATGAGAACTGGCTCACCTATGCCATCAAGTTCCAGGAGGTCGGCTGCGATGCATTGGAGCTCAACATGGCCATCCTGCCTTACGAGACCTCCCTCTCTGCCGACGATGTGGAGCGCACCTTCTCGCAGATTATCAACACTCTGCGCAAGTCCATCAGCATCCCCATCAGCATCAAGGTGGGCACCTACTTCACCGACATGGCCAAGCAGATGCAGCAGCTGAGCTGGATGGGTATCCAGGGAGTGACGATGTTCAACAAGAGCGTCCAGGTGGATGTCGACATAGAGAATGAGACCTTAAAGAATGCCTCCTACCTCTCTACCCCCGAGGATATATACAACACCCTGCGCTGGGTTGCTATCTTGGCCAAGAAGATGCGTTGTGACATATCCGCTTCGACGGGTGTCTACACCTCTGACGATGTCGTCAAGATGCTCCTTGCTGGTGCCACCACCGTTCAGGTAGTCAGCTGTCTCTACAAGAACGGCATTGACACACTCCGCGAACTCAATGGCGGCCTGCAGGCTTGGATGCAGAAAAAGGGCTACGACAACATCGCCGCCTTCCGTGGCAAGCTCGCCGTGCAGCCAACCGACAAGACTTCTGTAGCTATGCGTACTCAGTTTATGAAGTATTTCGCAGAAATAGTATAATATTCAATAAAAAACCTTACAACATTCATTTTATGGAACAGACAGAAGAAAGGGTGGTTAGCTTTTTCCGCTTCGAGGACTTGCGCGTGTACGCAAAAGCTACCGACTACGCCACGTGGGTAACCAACGCCGTTGCCGGCAACGAGAAGTACAAGACGCTTGTCGGCTCGTTCTGCCACTCGGCCTACGACATCGTCCTCAACATCGCCGAGGGCTCGAGCCGTAGCAAGAGCCAGTTCGACCACTACCTGAAGATCGCCAAGACCGCCATCCGCGAGTGCGTGGTCTACTCCGAGGTGGCTGCCAATATTGGCCTCTTCACCCCCGAGCAGAAAGAGCAGTCGCGCGAGTTTCTTATGGAACTCACCCGTATGCTCGGCGCCCTTATCATCAGCCTGCAACGTTCGGCCGAACGCCGCTCCATGCGTGGCGACGACGATGGTGAGAGCATCGCAGACACGTATGCCAACGAAGAAATGAGCTACTGAACTAATGCTGCCCCCACTGTCTAATCTCCGCTACCCCGACTCCGACAACTTCTTCCTCATCGCCGGCCCCTGTGTTATAGAAGACCACGAGAATCCCTACGTGGTGTGTGAGCGTCTTGTCGAGATAACCGACCGCCT
>JAEERB010000073.1 GCA_016285615.1 Bacteroidales bacterium | reverse complement strand
TGAAAGAGAAGACTGTCACTTTCTTAGGTCGTGTAACCTACCAGAAAGGTCCCGAATATTTTGTGGAAACCGCCCAAAAGGTGCTCGAGAAGGACGATAATGTCCGCTTTGTGCTCGCCGGCGATGGCGACCGTATGACCAAAATCATCGAGCGCGTGGCCGAATTGGGCATTTCCGACAAGTTCCATTTTACCGGTTTCCTCAAAGGCGATGATATTGACACGATGTTTGGCATGAGCGATGTTTATGTAATGCCTTCAATATCAGAACCTTTTGGTATTTCTCCGCTGGAGGCTATGCGCGCCAGCGTGCCCGTGGTCATCTCCAAGCAGTCGGGTGTTTCCGAAGTGCTGCAGTATGCTATCAAGGTTGACTTCTGGGATGTGAATGCCATGGCCGACGCCATCTACGGCATTCTGCATTATCCCGCTCTTGCCAAGATGTTCGCCAGCAAAGGCAAGGAAGAAGTCGATAACTTGAAGTGGGAGAAAGTGGCCGCCAAGTTGAAAACTATTTATGAAGATGTATTAAATTATTCAGGTCATGAAGCGTAAAATATGTTTCCATTTTCAAATCAGTCAGCCGTTCCGTCTGAGAACTTACCGCTTTTTTGATATCAACAAAGACCATCACTATTTTGACGATTATCAGAATAGCTACCTCACCCGCCGTTTGGCCGAGCGGTGCTATCTGCCCGCCAACGCCATGTTGCTCGATTTGATCAAAAAGCATAGCAATGAGATGGCTGTCAGCTTCAGTATTGCGGGCAGCTCTATCAAGTTGTTTCAAGAGTATTGCCCCGAAGTGATAGATAGCTTCAAGGCACTGGTAGAGACTGGCTGTGTGGAAATTACAGGCAATACCTATACGCATAGCGTCGCCTCGCTTTATGGTAAGGAGCCTTTTATGGAGCAAGTG
Organism: Bacteroidales bacterium; assembly: GCA_016285615.1. Next base: position 10,472 of record JAEERB010000073.1, on the reverse strand, counting down.
CACTTGCAGGAAAACCTTCTGAAAGAGGTGTTTGGCGTGAAACCTACCACTTTCTGCAATACCGAAATCATCTATTCGGATGAGATAGGAGAGTGGCTTGCTGAAGCGGGTTACGACACCGTGCTGACCGAAGGTGCACGTCATATCCTCGGCTGGAAGAGTCCCGGCTACCTCTACTGCAATCCTTTCCAAACCGACCTGAAACTGTTGCTCCGCAACTACCCCTTGTGTGACGATATCTCGCTGCGCTTCAGTGATCGCAGTTGGGACCAGTACCCGCTGACGGCCGACAAATATATGGGCTTCTTGGGCGGACTGCCGCAGGATGCGCCGTTCATCAACTTGTATCTCGACTATGAGACTATCGGTGAATATCATGTGGCAGAAAGTGGCATTTTCGACTTCTTCCGTGCTCTGTTTGAGCGGATTATTGCTTCGCCAGAGTTCCAGTTGATGTTGCCGAAGGAGGCCGCCCGCACCGAGACCAAAGTTTCGACGATGCACGCTCCGTGGCCTATCTCCTGCTCGGGTGAGGAAAAAGACACCGCCGAGTGGACAGGTAACGAGTTGCAGCAAGAGGCCTTCCAACAACTGTTCAAGTTATGGGATTTGTACAAAACGTCTGAAAATGAGGAGGCTAAGCTCAACTGGCTACGCCTGCAAGCCGCCGACCACTTCTACTTTATGAGTACCAAGTGGTTCCCGCAACAAGCCGTGCGTCGTAATTTTGATGTTTATCCGTCTCCTTATCAGGCATTTATAAATTATATGAATGTGCTGAATGACGTAAAACTGCAACTCGAGTTGGCGCCGGCAAAACATACTCGCTAGACCATGAAGATAAAGTTGATTATTGTTGGCAAGGAGAGTGCTGAGGTGTTTGACGATGCCATCGACCAATACACGAAAAAACTGAAATTCTATATTCCTTTTGAGACAGTGGTGGTGCCTTACTTGAAAAAGACAGCCGCCCTCTCGGTGAGTGAGCAGAAAATCCAGGAAGGTGAAGCCATCTTGAAGAAAATCGACCCACAAGACTATGTGGTTCTGCTTGATGAACACGGCAAACAGAAAACGTCCGTGGCCTTTTCCGAATTCCTACGCAAGCAGATGTGTAGCAGCCTGAAGACGCTGGTGTTTGTCATAGGTGGCCCTTACGGTTTCTCGCAACCAGTGTATCAGCGTGCCAATGAGCAACTTTCGCTTTCGCTTATGACCTTTCCCCACATGATGACGCGCCTTATCTTCATTGAACAACTCTACCGTGCCTTCACCATCATTAAAGGGGAACCGTATCATCATGAGTAGTGAGGAGTGAGAAGTGAATAGTGGGTAGTCAAGGAGTTAAGAATTATCACTAACAACTAAAAACTAACAACTAAAAACTCCTTTGAATTATACATTATTCATTGTAAATTATACATTGTTTCGTATCTTTGCAATCGCAAATTTTGAAAATCCATTATTATGTTAAAGATAGAGAATTTACACGTTTCCATCAAGGGTAAGGAAATTCTAAAAGGCTTGAATTTGGAAGTGAAAAGAGGTGAGGTTCATGCTATTATGGGCCCCAACGGAACTGGCAAAAGCACGTTAGCTTCGGTCATTGCCGGCAAGGACATCTACGATGTAACCGGCTCTATCACTTACAAAGGCAAGAATCTGTTCGACCTTTCCATTGAAGAGCGTGCCCGTGAAGGCATCTTCATCGGCTTCCAATATCCTGTGGAAATACCAGGTGTGAGCATCACCAACTTTATGAAAACTGCTGTGAATGAGGTGCGTCGCTACAAAGGCCTGGAACCGCTGTCAGGTGGTGCTTTCCTTCGTATGATGGAAGAGAAGAAGAAGATTGTGGAACTGACCGCCAAGCTGAGTAATCGCTCGGTGAACGAAGGCTTTTCGGGTGGTGAGAAGAAACGCAACGAGATTTTCCAGATGGCTATGCTTGAACCTGAACTGTCGATTTTGGACGAGACCGACTCTGGTCTCGACATTGATGCGCTCCGTATCGTGGCAAATGGTGTTAATCAACTGAAAACCAAAGATAATGCCACTATCGTCATCACGCACTACCAGCGTCTGCTCGACTACATTGTGCCCGATGTGGTGCACGTGCTCTACGACGGCAAGATTGTCAAGTCGGGTCCGAAAGAGTTGGCAATAGAACTGGAAGAGAAGGGCTACGACTGGATTAAACACGAATACGAAGCAGGACTTTTATAATCGAAACGATGAACTCATTTACGCAATATATTCAACAACTGTTTGCCAATGAGGTTGGCGGGTTGTTCGCTGCCGAGCCTGCTCCGTTGCGCGAGGCACGCCAGAAGTCCATGGACTTCTTCCTGGCTCACGGCTTGCCGACACGGAAGATGGAGAATTGGCGCCAGTGCCCGATTGATGGACTGGTACAGTCGGACTACCGCATGCAACGCGAGGCCGACCCGTACCGCCCCGTGGAAGAGTATTTCCAATGCCAGGTGCGCAACCTCGCCACACAGATGTTCCCCTTCCTCAATGGCTGGTTTGTCCACCCCGACGCACCGCTGACCAAGAGCGCCAATGGCGTCATCACTGGTAGTGTGGCCGCTGCTGTGAAACAGTGCCCTGAGCTGATTCTGCCGTACCTGACCACCACCCATGCCGACAAGGCTGACCGCGGACTGGTGGCTCTCAATGAAGCACTCTTCAACGATGGCCTCTTCATCTATATCCCCGCCAATGTGAAGGTGGAAGAACCGCTGCAGCTGGTGTCGATGATTAATACAGATGATAATCTGTTGATTAACAATCACAATGTGATTGTTTTGGGTGAAAATGCTTCGCTGTCGTTTGTTCATTGTGATGACTCAATAAAATATGGCAAAACGCTGATTAACAATGTGACGGAAGTCCATCTGGCCCCCAATGCCGTTATGCATTATTACAAGACGGAAAACAAAGATGCCGACTCGCTACTGGTAAACCACCTCTTTGTGCGCCAGCAGGAAAACTCGGAGTGGGTGTCGAATGTGGTGACCTTCAACGCGGGTTACATCCATAATGCTATCCATTTGGATTTGGATGAGCCGTTTGCCCATGCCAACCTTTACGGCTTGTACTTGGTTGACAAATCGCAAGTAGTCGATAATCAGGTGTTTGTAGCTCATAATGCACCCGATTGCTCGAGCTACCAGATGTACAAAGGTATTGCTGATGATTCGGCACGTGCCAACTTCAACGGTCATATCGTGGTGCGCCAGGATTCGCAACGCACACAAGCCTACCAGACAAATCGCAACATGGCACTGACCGACGAGGCCGTGGTGACAACCCATCCCTTCCTCGAAATCTACGCCGACGATGTGAAGTGCAGTCATGGTGCCACCGTGGGCCAGTTGAACGAGGACGCCATGTTCTACCTCCGTTCACGTGGCATTGGCGAACGTACCGCCCGCATGCTGCTTATGTATGCCTTTGCCAATGAGGTGACCGACAAGGTGACCATCGACTCGTTGCGCGAGCGTCTGGCCAATATGGTGGAACGCCGCCTCAGCGGTGAACTCACGCTCTGCGACCAGTGCCGTCTGCACACTTCTGATGGCAAAGTGCTCATCTTTGATGTGGATCCTGATAAAATATAATTATTTGATATATAGTTGTTTGGTATGAAAAAAATATTCTTTTTTATCACCTTGATGCTTTGTGCCCTGACGATGACTATGCAGGCACAAACCAAAGAAATTACCTTGGAAAAAATCTGGAAGAGTGGCACCTTTTATCCCTCTTCAGTGCCCGGTTTTGCTACCATGCCCAATGGCGATTACTATACTGTGAAGAATGGTTTTGCCATTATGAAATATAGCTTCGAGACGGGCAAGGAAGTGGGTACTATTATGAATATGAGCGACTTGAGTACCGCTTCGGGCGGCAAGTTGTCGCTTGATAAGATGTCGCAGTACCGCTTCGACAAGTCGGAGACCAAGATTCTCTTCGCTTCGGATATGGAAAGCATTTATCGCCGCTCGACATGTGCCTATTATTATGTTTATGATTTGAAAAACGGCAAAGTGCACTTCATTTCACCCGATCAGAAAGTTAGTTTCGCTTCTTTCTCGGCTGACGGCAACCGCGTGGCTTACGTGCGCGACTACAATATCTTCTATTATGACCTGTTGACTGAAAAAGAAGTGCAAGTCACTTTTGATGGCCGCGAGAACGCTATTCTCAATGGTTTCGCCGACTGGGTGCATGAAGAGGAACTCGATATGTCGAAGTGCTTCTGGTGGTCGCCCGATGGCAACAAGATGGTTTACCTTCGTTTTGATGAGAGCCGCGTGAAAGAGTTCTCGATGACGATGTGGGGCCAACTCTATCCTGAAACCTTTGTGTATAAGTATCCTAAGGCTGGCGAGGATAATTCCATCGTCACCATTCATCTGTATGACGTGGCCCAGAACAGCAGTCGCGAGATTACCTTGGATGACGACACCGACTGCTACTATCCGCGCATCTGTTGGCTGTCCAACTCAACTGAGTTTATTGTGCTGAAATTGAATCGTTTGCAGAATCAGTTGGATTTCTTCCGTTATAATACATTGACTCACAAAACCGACATCGTCTTCACCGATAAAAACGAGGCTTGGCTGGACGTGACACACAATTACTATTTCTTGGAGGATAACAAAAGTGTGATTCTCACTTCCGAGCGCGACGGCTTCAACCATATATATAAAGTGGAGTTCAACGGCACTATTACCCAACTGACCAAGGGTGAGTTTGAAGTGCAAGATATTGCGTCGGTGGATATGAAAAAACAGCGTATCTATTATCTGTCGAATGAAGCCAATGTGTTGAATAAGGATTTGTATGTAATTGATTTTAAGGGTGGAAAGAAGAAGATGCTTTCTGATGGCACAGGCTGGAATGAGCCGACGTTCACCACCAATTCGCATTACTATCTTAACAACTATTCCAATGCCAACACGCCGAGTGTGTATGCTGTGTACGACAATACAGGCAAAAAACTTTATACACTGGAGGACAATGAGCGCTATCGCAATGTGATGAAGGATTACGGTTTTGTGGATAGGGAACTCTTCTCATTCACTACCGATGCAGGTGTACAGTTGAATGGCTGGATGCTGAAGCCTGCCAATTTCGATGCTACGAAGAAATATCCTGTGCTGATGTACTGCTATGGCGGTCCTGGCTCGCAAGAGGTGTTCAACGCCTACACGCGTGTGCTCGACTATGCGTGGTACCAGATGCTGGCACAGAAAGGCTATATGGTGGTTTGTGTGGACGGTCGTGGCACGGCAGGCCGTGGTGATGCTTTCAAAAAAGTGATTTACAAGCAGATGGGTAAGTACGAAGCCATCGATCAGATTGCCACAGCCCACTATTTGCAGTCGCTGCCGTATGTGGATAGGGATCGCATCGGCATTTGGGGCTGGAGCTTCGGCGGTTACCTGTCAAGCCTTTCGATGTTCACGAGCGACGGCACCTTCAAGATGGCCATGTCGGTGGCTCCGGTGACCAACTGGCGCTACTATGACAATATCTACACCGAGCGCTTCTTGCAAAAACCGCAGGACAACCCTTCGGGCTACGACGATAACTCGCCGTGTACCCACGCCGCAGAGATGAATGGCAAATACCTGTTAGTGCATGGCACTGGCGACGATAATGTTCATTTCCAGAACTCTATGGACTTGGTAACCAAGCTCAACGTGGCCGAAAAGCAGTACGAGCAGTTCTTCTATCCCAACAAGAACCACTTTATCTACGGTGGCAACACACGTTATCAGTTGTACACCAAGCTGACCAATTTCTTGTTGGAAAATTTATAGTTTTTTTTGATGCTTGAATAAAAATCATTATTTTTGCATTCTTAAAAAATCTTAAAAGAGACTTTTCAAACCTATTATTAACCTAAATCTTTTAGTTATGAAAAAGTACTTTGCAGAAATGATCGGTACGATGGTACTGGTTCTCATGGGCTGCGGTAGCGCTGCCATTGCTTGCGGTTATCCCGATCTGGGCATCGGCTTTGCTGGTGTATCCCTCGCTTTCGGTTTATCAGTAATGGTAATGGTTTACGCTATTGGACCCATCTCTGGCTGCCACATCAACCCCGCTATCACATTCGCTATGTGGATGAACAAGAAAATCGGCGGCAAGGATGCTCTCCTTTACATGTTGTTCCAAATCATCGGTGGTTTCATCGGTGCCGGTCTGTTGGCATTGATTGTTGGCCACTGCGACGGCTTGGCAGTTAACAGCGTTGACCCCTACGGCCTTGGCTATTCCACAACAGCTGCTGTGATCACTGAAGTTGTGATGACCTGCATCTTCCTGTTGGTTATCTTCGGTGCCACCAGCGAAAAAGCTCCCGCAGGCTTCGCCGGTATCGCTATCGGTCTCTCTCTGACCTTGATCCACTTGGTTTCTATTCCTGTAACCAACACTTCAGTTAACCCCGCTCGTTCGTTGGCAGTAGCCGTTCTGGACGGTGGCGCTGGTCTGACTGACCTCTGGATTTTCATCCTCGCTCCGCTGGTAGGTGCCGGTATCGCTGCCTACATCTGGCGTTGCCTCAGCAGTGAATGCAAATGCTGCTGCAAGAAAGAGGAAGCAAAACCTGAAGAATAATAGACTTTAACTTGCCGTAAGGCAATCAATTCGAGGAGTTGAATGAGTGAGAACAGTGTGTCCCGTTCATTCAACTTCTTTTTTATAGATAATGATAAACTATGGTGAATCCTGAAATTGTTGATTATGTAGAGTCGGCGGTCATTCCGCTGTATAAGAGTTTCGATAGGGCGCATGGCGAGGATCATGTACGCACCGTCATCCGCGACAGTCTGGAACTGGCCGACTTCTGTCATGCTGATGCCAATATGGCGTATGTGGTGGCCGCTTATCACGATGCTGGCATGCCCGAAGGTCGCGAAATGCATCACTTGACCTCGGCGCGATTGCTGTTTGCTGACGCCAACCTGCGGAAATGGTTTACAGAGGAGCAGTTGCAAGTGATGAAGGAGGCGGTGGAAGACCATCGCGCCTCGTCGAAAAATCCGCCGCGCACCGTCTATGGCCGCATTGTTGCCGATGCCGACCGCAACCTGACCAACCTGACACCACTGAAGAGGACGGTGCAGTTCGGCTTGAAGCACTATCCCGAATTGGGCAGGGAAGAGCAGTACGAGCGCTTCTGTCAGCACTTGCAGGAGAAGTACGCCGAAGGCGGCTATCTTCAACTGTGGATTGCCGGCTCTGGCAAGGAAAAACAACTGAAAGAACTGCGTGAAGTGATAGCTGACCCTACCAGTCGAAGAGAAGCGTTTAACGTTTTTTATGAAGAAGAGATTTAACTTCTCACCACTCACTATTCACTTCATAACTTTTTCTTATCTTTGTTCGCAATAAAAAATCTTCTTGTATGAAAAGAATTGTTCTTCTATTCTTTGTTTTGGCGATGACGCTGAGTGGTCTCCAGGCCCAAACGTGGCGTCCTGCTGGTGACAATATCCTCACTCCGTGGGGTGAGAATCTGAATCCGTTGAATGTGCATCCCGAATATCCGCGGCCGCAGATGGTGCGCACGGATTGGCTTTCGCTGAACGGTCAGTGGGATTATGCTATCACCTTTGCCAATGCAGACCTTCAGCTATTGTATCAGAAAAAGTGGGATGGCAAGATTTTGGTGCCATTTCCCGTGCAGTCGGCGCTATCGGGCGTGGGTAAACGCGTTAGCGACGAAGAGGCGCTGTGGTATCATCGCACGATTACGGTGCCTAAGAACTGGAATGGCAAGCACATATTGTTGAATGTGGGCGCTGCCGACTGGAAAGCAGAAGTGTTTGTCAATGGCCGGAAGGCTGGCGAACACACGGGCTGCTATGCCTCATTTTCGATAGACATTACCCCGTATCTGCTCAAGAGTGGCAAGCAAGAGTTGGTCATCAAGGTGACCGACGGCGGCGACAAATCTTTTCAGCCCAAAGGCAAGCAGGTGGATAGACCGCGAGGCATTTACTATACGCCCGTAACTGGCATCTGGCAGAGCATTTGGCTGGAGCCGGTCAATGCTTCTCATCTGCAACGCTATACCGTAGTATCGGACATCGATAAGCAGCAACTGCACATAGCTGCGGAGAAGGTCATGCCCCAGACGGGCGACAAACTTCGCTTTGAACTGCTGTCGGGAGGCGAGGGCTATTCACCTGAAAGACCTTCCACCACCGTTATTGCTTCGGCAGAAACGGAAGGCAAAGAGGTGACTCTAACGGTGCCCAATGTTAAATTGTGGTCGCCCGACAGTCCCTATTTGTATGGATTGCGCATTTCCCTGGTGCGCGACGGCCAGGTTGTTGACCAGATTCAAGGCTACACCGCCATGCGCAAACTCTCGGAGTTTGTCGATGGTCGCCGCTTCCATCGCTTTGCGCTCAACAACCAGCCTATTTTCCACTATGGTCCGCTTGATCAGGGCTGGTGGCCCGACGGCCTTTACACAGCACCGACCGACGAAGCACTGAAGTTTGATATTGTCAAGACCAAAGAGTTGGGCTTCAATATGATACGTAAGCATGTAAAGGTAGAACCCGACCGCTGGTACTATTGGTGCGATGTGTATGGCATCATGGTTTGGCAGGATATGCCGTCGATGGTGTGCGGTACCAGTCATCATACAGCCAAGTGGGAGCACAGCCAGAAACGCACTTCTTACGGCCTGGGCACCGACGAGGTGATTCCTGAGGAGTGGAAAGCCAATTTCTACAAAGAGTGGAAAGAGATTATCGACCAGCACCAAGCCTTCCCCTGCATTGTGATGTGGGTGCCTTTCAACGAAGCGTGGGGTCAGTTTGACACGAAGGAGGTGACCGATTTTACCTACCAGTGCGACAGTACGCGTTATCTCAATCCCGCTTCGGGCGGCAACTTTAGAAATTGTGGCAATATCATTGATTATCACACATATCCTGAACCCAGCCTGCGCGTCTTCATTCGCGATTATATGAATGTGATTGGCGAGTACGGCGGCATCGGCTTTAGAGTAAATGGTCATCTTTGGAAGCAAGAGGGCGACTATTCCTACCTGAAAATGCAAAATGCTGATGATGTGTTCAATAAGTATGCCGATTATGCTGAGATGCTGAAGGACTACATCAAAGTGGGCATCACGGGCGCCGTCTATACGCAAACCACCGATGTGGAAACGGAAACCAACGGTTTGATAACTTACGACCGCAAAGTGGTGAAATTGAACCCCGCCAAGATGAAAGCCGTCAACCAAGGGGTGATAGGAGCGATGAAGTAATTTACAATTTATAATTTATAATTTATAATTAACAACAACAAACTGCAATTTATATTTTTTAATGGCTTTTTTCAATCATTATGCTCATAAATGCCATTGTAAGCATAGCAAAAACTATTGCCTGAATAACGGCAACCATCAATTCCAACATCATAAACGGTATGGGAACACAGAAAAACGGTAACGGAATACCAAACACATAGAAGAAATTGTTCCCATAACACTTTCCCCCGCAAACAGGTTTCCAAACAACCTGCAAGACAAAGATATAACTTTTGTAAATTCACCGATAAATTCCAAAATACCTACAAACAAGAAAATAGGACTTAACGAAACAAATCTGCCTATATAACTTTTTATTCCGGTATATTTTATCGAATAAAAATGACACATAATTATCGATACGGTAGCAAATGCAAGTGTAACATTTAAGTCACTGGTTGCCGTTCTGAACAAAGGTACACCTTCTTCACCTGAACCGGCTGCATAGAATCTTATTGTTTCAAATCCCGGGAATTGGCCTAAAACGTTTGAAATGACTATAAAAATAAAGAAAGTGATGACCCACGGATAAATAATATCAACCTTACTTGAAACTTCTTTTGTCGCACTATAGAAATATTCATAAACCATTTCTAAAATATTTTGAATGCCTTTCGGATAAAGAGAACGACATTTATTAAAAGCTATAACAAGTGCGATTATTATAACATCTACAACAACAGTAGTAAGTAATGTGTTTGTAACCGGAAAACTACCTATATGAAACAATATACTTGGTGCTAACGTCATATTACAAATTCCTTCTTATTCTTTAAAAATAATATTATGATTTTACTACTTATTGGTCTAAAAAGTCAATAAATACTACATAATGTATAATATATATTAAATTTAGCTTCTGTAAGAACCGTTAATTTTCACATAATCGTAAGAAAAATCGCAAGTATAATATCTGGCCCACTGTTTTCCACCGGACTTTACGTCTATAGTAATTTTGCATTCTTTTTGTTGTAATATTTTTTTAGCTTTCTTTTCATCAAATTTTACTGCCATACCGTCTTTTGCAGTCATAACATCACCAATATAAATATCAACTTTATCCGGATTTACTTTTACTCCTGCTCTACCTAAAGCAGCAAGTATTCTACCCCAGTTTGCATCG
>JAEERB010000267.1 GCA_016285615.1 Bacteroidales bacterium | reverse complement strand
TACTGTGTAACTTCTACACTAAGGACGGCGAGCCTTTCGAAATGGCTCCTGAGTATACGCTGCACAAGGCTGGCGAAGCTTTCCGCAAGGCCACGGACGGTATGGAATTCGAGGTTATGGGCGAGCTTGAATACTACGTCGTTGCTCCTAAGGAAGAGGACTATCTGCCTGCCGATCAGCGAGGATACCACGCATCGCGCCCCTTCTGCAAGTTCGAGGACTTCCGTACAGAGGCAATGAAGCTCATCGCTGAATGCGGCGGCCTTATCAAATACGGCCACAGCGAAGTTGGCAACTTCACTGTAGGCGATACAATGTACGAACAGAATGAGATAGAGTTCCTGCCAACAACTCTTGAAGATGCCGCTGACCAGCTGGTAATTGCCAAATGGATTATGCGCTCACTTGGCTATCGCTATGGCATCACCGTTACCTTTGCCCCGAAAATCACTGTCGGTAAGGCCGGCAGCGGTATGCACATCCACACCCGTGTCAGCAAGAATGGCAAGAATATGTACGTGGGCGAGAATGGCCTTAGCGAGGTGGCCCACAAGACCATCGCTGGCATCTTGAGCCTGGCCGGTTCGTTGACCGCTTTCGGCGACACCAACCCCACCAGCTACTTCCGCCTGGTGCCTCATCAGGAGGCTCCGACCAACATCTGCTGGGGCGATCGCAACCGCAGTGCTATGGTCCGCGTACCGCTTGGTTGGACCAAAGGTAGCGGCAATATGATGGCTCATTGCAACCCGTTGGAATCCAAGGAAGATGTGGATTTCAGTCACAAACAGACCATTGAGCTGCGCACTCCTGACGGCAGCGCCAACGTATATCTGCTGCTGGCCGGTATGACTGTTGCTGCTCGCCACGGCTTCGAGATGGAGAATGCTGTCCAGTATGCCAAGGACCGCTACGTCAGTGTGAACATTTTTGAACACGAGGATGTGCTGAAACGCCTCGACGTGCTGCCCGATAGCTGTGCCGCCAGCGCCGACATCCTTGAGCGTGACCGTGCCGTATATGAGGCACAAGGTGTCTTTGCTCCGCAGCTTATTGATGGAATAATCAAGGATTTGCGCTCATATAACGACCGCAACCTGCGTGCCGAGATAGGCAACGACCCCGAGAAGACTCTCGAACTGGTGAAGCGTTTTATGCACTGCGGATAAAAATGTTATATGTCTGCACAATATTTTTTTGCGGACGTAGTTATTAAAAGCGAATTATAGTATAACCAATTTAAAACAATTAAATTTATGAAGAAATTATTTTATGTTGCCATTATGACTTTTGTTATGATTGGCTTCAGCTCCTGCTCAAAGGACAAACTCGAAGGTACCACTTGGAAGGCCTCTTTCTCGGAAACAGTCGAAGGTATGCCTTTTTCTATTGACTTTACTCTTGCTTTCACCACTGACAAGGAGGGTACACTGTCTGTTTCAGGTATGGGATTCACAGAATCCGAGAAGTTTACCTACACTTTCGACGGTGAAAATGGTACTTTGACAGGTGTCACCCCCGACGAAGACACCGGCGAGTTGATGACCGTTCCGTTCTCTGTTGACGGCGACGAGTTGACCATAAAAGATTTTGATGAAGAATTTGGTACCCTTGTTTTCAAGAAACAGAAGTAAGAAGTAGCTTCATTCACAAAAAAAGCCTTGACATTTGTCAAGGCTTTTTTTTGTTTTTGTTGTTTCATTTGTGGCTGGACTTTAGACTACTTTGGGCTACGTGAATTGTGGTTTTGGCTGCGCGGCGCGACACACCCCGGCCTTCGTCTTTGTTCTCCGCTTCGCTATCGGGACGGCCACCGGCAGTCTCTTCACATCTCCGAGAAGGGATAGACTACCGCATTACGTTGACAATCAATATTGCATTGGCAAATAAGTATTAAGTTGACATTTAATAGTGGCTAAAGTGTATCGCCCCGCGCCATCCCCTCTCGGAGAGGGGTACGCGAAGCGGGGGGTGTGTCGCACTGGCAAGGCAACTTTTTGGGGCTTTGGGCTAAAAACCAACACGTTGCGGATATTGGTGTTTCACAGTGTCATATAAGGTACAAAAAAGGTGCACAGCATATACCATCAAAGGCATTTGTACAGTACTTGTACAGT
>JAEERB010000005.1 GCA_016285615.1 Bacteroidales bacterium | reverse complement strand
AACTCTACCTTATTGGCGACAACGACCTATTGCTTACCAATGCGCTTCGCAGCGGTAAGACCGTAGCCAAAGGAACATCCTACACCGACACCATCACCTTCACCATTTCCACTTCTGCTATTGGCAAGATTTCTCTGTATGTCAACACCAATGCCAACCAGCGCATTCACGAATCGTCGTGGGCAAACAACATTGACACCATTGAGGTATCAGTAAGTCAGTCAGCGCAAGGCGATTTGGCTATTGCCCACATCCAGGCGCAGAGCACCGTCACTTCAGGTCAACGAATGACAATAGGATGGACTTTGCAGAACAAGGGAGGTTACGCCTTGAGAGGCGGCAACTTGAAGGAGTTGGTATATCTCTCTGAAGACAAACAATATGACATCGGCGACCAACTGATTGGCACGGCGACCAATGAGATCTTCCTGCCATTGAACGCTACGGCACAACATACCGTTACCGCTAAAATTCATGGCGTTAAAGAAGGTTATTATTACATCATTGTAAAGACGGATGCCGACAACACTTTTGCCGAAGCAAATGAGGAGAACAACACGGCGGTTGCTGCCGAGCCTGTACACGTCATGCTGCCGCGCCTGCCGTTCAACACGAATGTGGCTGACACGCTTGAGGAGGGCTTTGCCAACAACTACCTGTTGGTTGTAGGCGACAACACCAACGAAACGGTGCGCATCAGCGTCAAGAGTGGCGATTCGCTCACGGGCGCCATCAATCGGATTTATGTGCAACACAACGATGTTAGTGGTCCGCAGCAATACTCTTTCGGTTCGGATGCCAGCATGCACCCTGAAGTATATGTACCTTCAACAGAGGATGGTTACTATGGCGTCCATGTGGAAGGCCTTTCCGCTGGTGGCAGCAAGCAGCCTATCGTCATTCGTGCCGACATCCTGCCCTTTGAACTGACGAGCGTCTCGCCGGCCTTCGGTGGCAACACGGGCAAAGTGACGCTGGAACTTGAGGGTGCCCGCTTCAGCGACAGCACGCAAGTGAAGTTGACGTCCGACGCGGAGACCATTACAGCCGACGGCATCGTTTGCGTCAACGCCCACAAGCTCTACGCCCAATTTGATCTGACAGGAAAAGCAACGGGCTTTTACACCATTACAGCACAAGACAGGGCACAGAGCTCATCGCTGCCACAAGCCTTTGAAATCCGCGCAGGCGAGCCTGCAACTCTCTTCACCAACTTGCAATTCCCAGCCAATGCCATGCCTAACCAAATTGTGAGAATGACTTTGGAATTCGGTAACGACGGCAATGTGGACATTGAGGCACCCACCATCACCCTTGTTAGCCATGGCGGAGCCTACATAGCCTTGACGCAAGAAGGCCTGACCGAGCAGAAGGAGAGTCTGTCGATACCGCTACGCACCGACGACAACCCGACTTCCGTCCTGCGTCCCGGCACTCATGGAACCATCACTGTTTACGCCTATACTGCCGGCAACCTTGTCTTCACCATCCAACATTAAAAATCATCATTTCTTATGAAAACAACATATAAACCGATTGTACTGATTATTCTCCTCCTGACAGGGTGGTATTGTCCGCTGCGCGCCCAATTTGCCGGGCCCGACAAGACCGTATCACGCACCGACGGACCGCAAGAGGTTCTCATCGGCATGCCTGACAACGACCCGCATGTGTGCTACCAATGGGTTGGCGAACACATCATCAGCGACAATGAAAAACCGCAAATCCGCGTCAGTCCGATGGATTCGGTCACCATTTACAATGTGAAGAGAATCAGCCAAAACGGCATTGAGGAGGACCAGGTAAAAGTTTTCATTACCGACATGATAAAGATTGACAGCATCGTGCCTTTGCACAGTTGCTGGCGTCAGGGCTCGGCCATCAGCATCAACGATTTTGCCATTTACACCACGCCGGCAGGAATGTCGCAGCAAGTACGCATAGCCCGCGGCTCGACCACCGCCAAGGGAAGAGCTTTAATAGCCGAAACCGACACCACTGTCACCTTAGAGGCGCTTGTCAACAATCAAGTCACCGACCAGAAATCGGTAGGTATCCATGTGGTCAACAATCAAGTGATGATCGACAACACCACCAACGCCCAGTTGGCCATGTTGAGTGAAACAGGCAATTTGACCAGGGCCAAGTTGAACAGCATCCGCAGTCAGATGGGGGTACTGCAAGGCTCCGGCAACGCTGGCAGTCCCATGCAACAACTCAACATCCAGAACAAGAAATTCAAAGATTGCGGCTGTCCCACATCTGCTGGCAATCAGGTGTTTAACACCAATGAAGCTCTCATCAGCCTAACGGCCAGCAGCGCCTACGCCAACACTTTTGCACTGCCGACCAGCGCTGGCATGCTATCGATGATGCCCTTGAATGCCACAGTCAACTTGAGCCTATCGTTAGACTACAACGACACGCTACGTCTTTCGGACTGCGCAAACGAAGAGATTATGCCCCTCAACCCGCATTTTTCTGCCAACACTAAACTATCTATCAACGAATTGCATAAAAACATAATCTACGGAAATGCGACCTCCACCACGCAAGCCACCATCGGCGACTGCCACTTCGACTTCACCGACGGCAAAGTGAAATGGGGCGACATCAATATGGAAGTCAAAGGAAATGTTTCCTTGAAGATGATTACGCTAACGCAAGGAAATTATGAGGTTAATTTATTGGAGGAAAAAGTAATAAGATGAGAGTGGAGAGAGGAGAACGGAGAGATATAAATTGAAAATTGACAATATTATGAAACGGTTTCTTAGTCTGATTGTTTTAACTTTAACCGTATTGATATCTTCGGCACAGAGTGACCAGTTTCCAACAGTTACTCCGACGGATATGTCTATTGCCATCCCCATTGGTCATAGGGGACAGCGCATCTACGCCGCAGGCGAAGGCACATTGTTGTGCGACAGTCTGATGTTCTATCAGATTCACGGAGCCGTTAAGGAGCAGGCGGCCGATTGGTCGATTCGCACTTCGGGTGGCACGCAGAACGCCAGTGAGACCAATACCGCACCAGCGCTGCTCTGTCGTGTGCTGAAGGCATACCAGACAATGAACTTCACCGCTTTGGCCAACTGCTATGACAGCCAGGGCGCAGCCGAGTTGAATACGCTGCTGAAGATCGATTCCATCAAAATCAAATTCCTGATGGCGATGGCCAACATCAGCCACTTTGAACTGCAAGTCATGTACAACACGCCCAGTGCCACTTACCTCTTTGTCAAAATCTGCTATCACGACAACACCCAATCCTTGGCTTTGTTCATGGCCCAACAAACGGAGCAGGGCTGGAAGCTCATTTCTGGCGAAGACAAGTCGGATTTGGGCTACAACCTGCTGGTTTACCTCACCAATCATCAAGCAAATAACATAATCTCTTCCAACGATATAGACAACGATGGCATACCCAATAGCACCGACCCTTGTCCTTGCAACCCTGGCCATTGTGAATAATTGTGAAAATATAGTGATATGAAAAATATAATTTTTGAAGAACCTTTAGAAAAGCGGCGATGTCAGTCCATCATGGCACCGAAAGGGAGTCGTTTTTCACTTCTAAAAAATGTTAAATGGAAGGCATGCCTACTTTTGGGCAGTTTCCTATTCCTGTTGGCAACCGCTATGGGACAAATCAGCGTGGAAGTGGTTCAGCACGAATCATGCTCGGGCAATGATGGAGTTGCCAGAGTCAATATTCCCGAACCGCAGCAGGATTACCTTATCACTTGGAGTAATGGAAGTCATCAATCTGTTATAGAAAAACTTACACAAGGCACATACGCAGTCAAGGTGTGTCACACTTTATGTCCCGACAAGCCTATTTTCGAGGACTATGTGATTATTATCAAAGAAGAAGGAAATCTGAAAGTCACCATTTCGGCAGTCACCGACAAGGAGGCCACTTGCAACGAGCCGCCGGTAGTGCAGCTCACCGCCCGCGCAATTGACGGCATGGCCCCTCTCACTTACGAATGGAAAACCAAGACTGTCACCATGGGCGGCTACTACACTTGTACCGTAACCGATGCCCGCGGCTGTAAGGCCACTGGCCAGTTGCCGCTCTTCATCAAGCCTTTGGACTGCGACAATGAAAACAACAATCTGCGTGGTGCCGACGGTTATGGTAACTTACGTATGATTGCCCTGGCTGACGAGCTGGCCTACACCATCTCGTTCAACTACGCTGACCAGCAACCAGCGGCCCGCGTACAAATCACCTACCCCATACCGCCTGAACTAAACATTAACACGCTCTACCTCAGCGATTTCTCTCTTAGCGGAACATTATACACCATCCCTGCGGGCACACGCAATTATCATCAGCGCATTGATATGCGCGGCACAACAGGACTTTGGGTAGATGTGGATGCCAGCATTGATATGACGAGCCGCCAACTGACATGGACAATGCAAGGTATAGATCCCACCACGGGCACAGCACCGACCAATTCGCAAATGGGCTTCCTGCCCGACAATAGCGGTCATGGTGATGGCACTGTCGGCTTTGTCGTTGCCTCGAACAGCAACCTGCACAGCGGCGACACCCTCAAAGCGCAAGCGTGGCTTGCCTATGACGAAAACAGCGCCACCGCCACCAACATCTGGACCAACCTGTACGATGCCGAAGCGCCACAGAGCCGTTGCGACACGGTGCGTACCGACAGAGAGCAACAATCTTGCGAATTGACCGTGTCGGCACAAGACGAAGCCAACGGTTCGGGCATCAAAGAAGTGGAAATCTTCGTATCGGAAAACGACGCTCCTTACCAATCCATCGGCATTTGTATGCCTGGAAGCACCTTACGATATGATTATCACAATGGCAATGTTTACCGCTTCATTGCTACGGCCACCGACCATGTGGGCAACAAGGAAAAATTTCATTCACAACCCGATATCGTCCTCGACCTGAATGAAGCACCCATGGCCCTGACGCTCAGTCCCGCCAACTTTGACGAAACCGCCGAACTCAACACGATTGTCGGCATATTCAACACCGTGGACAACAATATGGACGACACGTTCACCTACCAGCTGGTGAGCGGCGATGATGATGATGACAACGTTCGCTTTATCATTGAGGGCGACCGCCTGCTGACCAACACTAACTTCAACTGCGACGGCCGTGAATACTACAATATTCGTGTGCGCACCACCGACAAGGGACAGCTTTTCTTAGAAAAATCATTCGAAATCAGCAAAAACCTCATCAATCCATCCTATATGACTCGCATCGCCAAAGAATTGTGCCAAGGCGATTCGTACATTTTTGGAAATAAAACACTTACGGAGGAAGGCATCTATTACGACACTCTGCAAACCGTCATGGGTTGCGACAGCATTGTGGAATTGACTCTTTATGAAAATCCAAGCTATCATATTGTAGAACAACTTGTTAAATGCGATAATGAACTGCCATTCACTTATGCGGGACGCTACTTTGACGAAAACACCCAAAGCGGCACGTATGACATTCCATTTGTCTTGACGACGGGCTGCGACAGCTTAGTAACCTTAAATCTGACCATCCACAAGACCTATAAAGACATTATTGATAGAACATCCATCTGCCAAGGACCTTATCCTTTCTCGTACAAGCAATTTAAAGACATTGACATCAGCCAGGCGGGTGAGAAGATTATCACCACCACCTTCTCCACGGTAGATGGCTGCGACAGTACGGTAACGCTCTATCTGACCGTCAACCCCTCGTATGAAAAAGAGGAGCAGCGCGTCATCTGTTCGCAAGACCTACCTTACAAATACGATGACACGCACATCTTCGACAAAGGTACGGTTAGCGGCACCTATCCTATCGTTTATACGCTGCCTACGGGCTGCGACAGTATCATCATGCTCTCGCTGACTGTCAACCCCACTTACGAAGATGTTCGCGACACGGTAGAGGTTTGCCAAAGCAACATCCCCTTCTCTTACAAGAAGTTTGAAAACCTCAACATCTCTACGGCGGGCACCCAAACCATCCAGCACACATTCAAAACAGTACACAACTGCGATAGCATTGTAAACCTTACTCTCATTGTCAACCCGACCTACAACCTGACCGACTACGCCGAAACTTGTCGCAGTCAGGAATTATTTAACTATAAGAAATTCAAAAATATAGATGTCAACACCGTTGGCACCAAGATGATCAAGGATGTGTTCCAGTCGAAGAGCGGCTGCGACAGTGTGGTTTCGCTTATTCTCACCATCCATCCCGACTACAACAACATTTTCGATACCGTCACCACCTGCCAGAGCGACGAGCCGTTCAACTATAAGAATTTCAAGAATATAGATGTAACATCGGCTGGCACCAAGCAGATAACAGAAACCTTCTCTTCGCACTTCGGCTGCGACAGTACCGTCACTCTGACCTTGTTTATCAAGCCTTCATTCCAAGAAATTATTGAAGATGACATTTGCGAAGGCGAAGCATACGACAAGAATGGCTTTTCGGTTCCCGCCGACAAGGTGGTGCCGCCATTCTACACACAAAAGCGCACTTATCCGGCAGCTAACGGCTGCGACAGCAGTTATGTTTTACGGCTGACCGTTCATCCCAAATACGACATCACCCTCAACGACACCGTTTGCCGCGGCAAGGCCTACAACAAGTACGGCTTCTCGGTTGCTGCCAGCGAAACTGGCGTGGTGGGCATGCTGACCTACCGCCATCAACAAAGTAGCTCAGCTGGCTGCGACAGTGTCACCACGTTGGTGCTGCAAGTCATGCCCGACTATCATCCCATTATTCGTGATGAAATATGTGAAGGCGAAGCTTACACGAAGAACGGCTTCAACATACCCGCTGAGGAGGTGCTGCCGCCTATGATTACCCGTGAACTGCACTTGCAGACCGCCTGCCACTGCGACAGTGTCGTTGAGCTGCAACTGACGGTTCATCCCATCTATCACAAGAACCTGTATGACGCTGTTTGTCAGGGCGAAGCCTACTCAAAGAACGGCTTTAACATTCCCGCCGAGGAGGTGCTGCCACCCTACCTCACCCGCGAACAGACCTTAAAAACACAGAAGGGCTGCGACAGCATCGTCATCCTGAATCTGACCGTTTATCCCATCTACGACAACATCACCGACCGCACGGCCGCCTGCCAGAGCACAAAACCGTTCTCATACAGACAATTCCGCAATCTGGACATCAGTGAAGCCGGCGATTTCTTGGTTACCGACACGTTCAAGACCGTCAGAGGATGCGACAGTATTGTAACGTTGTCGCTTAAAGTGTATCCGTCGTACTATATTGAAGAGACCATCACCACCTGTCAGAGCGACGAACCTTTCAGCTATCTTGGCTTCGACAATTTAGACATCAGCATGCCAGGCACCCGCACCTACAAGCACTACTTCAAGACACAGACGGCATGTGACAGCAACATTACGCTTCATGTGACAGTATATCCATCTTACACAAGAATTTACGAAGACACCATTTGTGAAGGCGAGCCATACAGCAAGCACGGCTTGTTCATTCCCGCTGAGGAGGTAGTACCGCCGATGGTCACCATACGTATGAACAATGAGACGGTCAACGGCTGCGACAGCAGTATCACGCTGTTCCTTGTTGTCAACCCAACCTATCACAATATCACTGATGAGACCTCCACCTGCCAGAGCAACATTCCTTTCGACTACAAAGGGTTCAAGTCGCTGAATGTCAGCAAGCCAGGCATATACACCATTGAGCGCACCTTCGACACACGACAAGGCTGCGACAGTGTGGTGACGCTGACACTGGAAGTATTCCCCAGCTACACTGTCAACATCACCGATGTGGTTTGTCAGGGTGAGCCTTATCGCGAAAACGGCTTCAACATCTCGGCCGACGAGAACCAGATATTAGGCACCTACTATTACGAACTGCACCTGCAAAGCATCCACGGCTGCGACAGCACGGTCAACCTGACGCTGAAGGTTAAGCAGCCGTTAGGCAGCATTGGCAACATCACGGGCAACACCCTCATTGCCGAAGCGGGCGCCTACACTTACAGCATTGCCCCTGTAAACAACGCCATCTCCTACCGATGGGAGATCTCTAACAGCAACTGGACGCTCTCGGCCAGCAACAGCACTTCCGTCCGCCTGTACATTCCCACACCGGGCAACGGTATCCTGACGGTAACGGCCATGAACGACTGCAAAGAGGTCACTTCCTCGCTCAACATCCAATCATCTATTGATATCAACTCTTTCGACGAAGAGCGACGCATACTCATCTATCCCAACCCCACCCGCGACCGTGTAGAGGTGCAAATCAGCGACTTCGACAAGCGCAACTGCCAGAACAACTGCTACATAAACATTTACGACATGTATGGCAAATGGCTTGCTGTTCAGCAGATCACACGCGAAACAACTTATGTTGACCTCTCCACCTTTGCCGGTGGCCTCTATCTGCTACGCATCAGCAACGGCGCCAACATCATTGGCACATTCAAAGTGATTAAGAACGAGTAATGTTTAACTTTTTTAGTATTTTTGCTTTCTCTTTCGAAAAAAATCAAATTGTATTAATCATAAACCCTTAACAATGAAAAAAGAAGAAACCATCAAACAGGCTTTTGAAATTGCAAAAGAACAATATGCCGCACTGGGCGTGGATGTAGAAAAAGCTCTTGCCACATTACAGAAAGTCCAACTGTCGCTGCACTGCTGGCAGACCGACGACGTGGCCGGTTTTGAATCGGCTGGCGACTTGTCGGGTGGCATCCAAGCTACGGGCAACTACCCTGGCAAGGCCCGCAATATGGAAGAAGTTCGCGCCGACCTGCTGAAGGCCATGTCGCTCATTCCTGGCAAGCACCGTGTGAACCTGCACGAAATCTACGGTGACTTTGGCGGCAAGTTCGTTGACCGCGACCAAGTGGAGCCCAAACATTTCGAAAGCTGGATACAGTGGGCCAAAGAGAACGGTCTGAAGCTCGACTTCAACAGCACTTCGTTCTCACACCCCAAGAGCGGCAACCTCAGCCTCTCGAACCCCGACAAGGGCATCCGTGATTTCTGGATTGAACATACCAAACGCTGCCGTACCATCGCCGACGCCATGGGCAAGGCACAAAACGACCCCTGTATCATGAACCTGTGGGTACACGACGGCTGCAAAGACGTGAGTGTCAACCACTATATGTACAGAGAATTCTTGAAAAATTCGTTGGATGAGATCTTTGCCGAGAAGAAAGCCAACATGAAAGACTGCATCGAAGGCAAGGTTTTCGGTATCGGTTTGGAAAGCTTCACTGTGGGCAGCCACGACTTCTACACCGCCTATGCTGCTAAGAACGGCAAGATACCCACCATTGACACTGGCCACTATCATCCGACAGAATCGCCCGCCGACAAAGTGAGCGCCCTGCTCAACTTCGTACCCGAACTGATGTTGCACGTAAGCCGCCCCATCCGCTGGGACAGCGACCATGTAACCATCATGGACGACCCGACGATGGAACTCTTCAGTGAGATTGTTCGCGCCGGCGCCCTCAACCGCGTACACTATGGCCTCGACTATTTCGACGGCGCCATGAACCGCATCGGTGCTTACGTCATCGGCTCACGCGCAGCGCTCAAGTGCATGCTCCGCGCCCTGCTCGAGCCTACCAAGACCATCAGCAAGATGGAACTCGAAGGCAAAGGTTTCCAAACCTTGGCAATGCTCGAAGAGTGCAAGGCTCTGCCATGGAACGCTGTTTGGGATATGTTCTGCTTGAAGAACAACGTGCCCGTCGGCATCGACTTCATTGGCGAAGTGGAAAAATACGAAAAGGACGTAACTTCTAAACGATAAATCTTAACTCATTATGAAAATACTTATCGGACTGATTATCATAGCTATAGGTGCTTTCTGCCAATCGAGCAGCTATGTGCCTATCAATAAAATCAAGAAGTGGAGTTGGGAATCCTATTGGATTGTGCAGGGTGTTTTTGCCTGGCTGGTTTTCCCAGTGTTAGGAGCCTTGCTGGCTGTTCCTGAAGGCCACTCGCTGATGGAACTTTACACTGCTGATCCGAAAGCCACGCTGCTCACCATGCTCTTCGGCATCCTGTGGGGCGTGGGCGGTCTCACCTTCGGCCTCTCGATGCGCTACCTGGGCGTGGCACTGGGCCAGAGCATTGCCCTTGGCACTTGCGCTGCCCTCGGCACCATCATGGGTCCCGTGCTGCTCAACATCTTCTTCCCCGAACTCAATGCATTACAATCACTTACAGCAGCCGTCATCATCGGTGTGGTTGTCACACTGATTGGTATCGCCATTATCGGTGTGGCCGGCGGAATGAAGTCGGCTTCGCTGTCAGAAGAGGAGAAGAAGGAAGCTGTTAAAGACTTTAACTTCCCTAAGGGACTGATCATCGCGTTGTTGGCTGGCTTTATGAGCGGCTGCTTCAATGTGGGACTCGAATTTGGCAAAAATCTCAACTTTGGCGACCTTACCGACCCGATGTTCCGCACCCTGCCCGCCACGCTGCTCGTCACCATTGGCGGCTTTGTGACCAACGCCATTTACTGCTTCTACCAAAACAGCAAAAATCACACCTGGAGCGACTACAAGATGGGCGATGTATGGGGTAACAACCTATTATTCTGCTGTTTAGCTGGTATTCTTTGGTACTCACAGTTCTTTGGACTCTCGTTAGGTCGTAGCTTCTTCGAAACTGGCGGCACCATGGACACACTGGCATTTTGCATCCTAATGGCATTGAATGTAACCTTCAGCAACGTATGGGGTATCATCCTCAAAGAGTGGAAAGGCGTGTCGAACAAAACGATTATCGTGCTTATTTTAGGCATTATTGTATTGATTGTTA
Organism: Bacteroidales bacterium; assembly: GCA_016285615.1. The sequence continues at coordinate 34,381 of JAEERB010000005.1, read as the reverse complement.
GTACATTCCTACCTCAACTATTAGGATAACCAATAGTATAGCGACAAAAAAGAAAGGGCTGCCGAATGGCAGCCCTTTTTGTATCTGTTTATCGAGCGGTTAGTCCTTCAAGCAGCGCAAACCACCGATACCGGCCTTGATATTGGCCAAACGGGTCACGGTGGAGTCGTCCACATAAATAAAACGCATATAAGCGTTTAACTCTCTGTGCTCTTGCGAAATCTCATACTCTGTTGTGGTCCAAAAATAGGAAAGGATGCCCACATGATGATAGGTGCTGAAGAAACGGCTGCCGCCGGGCAATGCGCCAAAACCGGTAGCATTGTTCGTAGCAATACGATAACCTGCAGCACAATGAATGTCATTTCTAACCCACTCGCGGGTAGCACACAACGCCTTGGCGATGGTTGAAGAATCGCTGCACCAGAACTGGCTTTGGCTGCTCACATAGTCGGTCAACTGCGTAAACTCGGCATCGCTGGGGATGTGCCAGCCTTGGGGACAAATGCCCTGCACGCCCGAAGGGTTGGACTCGCTGGCCAATTCACCGTTCATAATGCCGGGCCAGTTGTACAAGTATCCGTAAATTTCCACATTACTGCTGTCGCCACCAGGATAGGAACGCGAAGGCACTTTGCCATCCTGCATGTCGCTCACAGGCAAAAACTTGCCGTCGGGCGTATGGGTGGTACGCATATTCTCGGTCAACCAAATCTGCTGACCAATTCGTACTGCATCATATACATTGCCGTCGTAGTCGGTAGCGGCATTCTTAATGATATCACCATCTTTAGGATCGGGAGTCGGCTCAGGTTTTTCCGGGTCATGATGACAAGCCGCTACAACAATAAATAGGGCGGCCAAAAGGAAATAAAGCATTTTCATAAATCTATTTTTAATAATCATTGGGAGTACAAAAATAAATATTTTCTGTGAAAATCTAACTGTTTTCTTTTGCCCGACTGGTGGTCACCAAATAAACGCCTATAATAATCAGCACCAGCGCCACAGGCTTGTTCCATGTGAAGATATCCTGCCCGATGGCGATAGCCACGCAAGCCGTCACCACAGGCTGCAGATTGCTGTACATGCTGACCGTGGTAGGCCGTATAGCCCGTAGCGACAGCGGCAACAAGAAATAGGAGACTACCGTCGAGAAAATCAAGACCACCAGCAAGTTGACCCAAGCCATTGCGGGAGCGGGGCCGAACAACATAGGAGAAGCGGCGGGTGTGAATGATGATATCGCCATTGGCACGCATATCACACTGCCTATCAAGAACATCCACTTCATCAGTGTAATGGGCGAATATCTCTTTGAGATGGTGCGGGTGGTCAAGAGGTAAACCGTGTAAAACAAGATGTTGATAAAACAGAGCAGCAAGCCAAGAGGAGTGGCGTTGGCATCTATCTTCCACGAGAAAAGCACAATCATCAGGGCGCCGCCGATGCCGATGAGCACGCCGACCGACTTACGCCATGAAATGGGCTCTTTCAGGAAAATGGCCGCCATAATCATCACCATCAGAGGACTGGTAGCTGAAATCAGCGACACATAGCAAGGCGAAGTGTAGCGGAACGCCTCAGCAAAAGCCACCAGCGTACCCGCCAGTACAATGCCGCTCACAAGAATCAGCCAGCGGTCTCTTTTCTCTATTCGCTCGTAAGGTGTCAATAACGACAAAATCCAAAATACAACCGTGCCGAACAGCATACGCAAAGCGGTAAACACTTCGGGCGAAACATACTCTGGCACAACCGCTTTCGAGCAATTCGGATTGATGCCGAAGATGATATAGACCGTCAAGGCAGCCAAATGACCGCCCCACTTAGGGATGGGTGTTGTCGATCTCGTCATCTTGAAAACGGTTCGTATTATAACACAAAAGCCGGATGTTGTTCCGGCTTCTTTCGTTGGTAGCGGGGGCAGGACTCGAACCTGCGACCTCCGGGTTATGAGCCCGACGAGCTACCACTGCTCTACCCCGCACTATGGAACTGCAAAAATACAATAATTCTTCGAGAAAATGGAAATAGCCGCATTTTTTAACTTTTTTTTTCAAACTCCCTTTTGATTATTTATAACATTTTGTATATCTGCTATTTATATGAAAAATGATTTTTCATAACAACTCTTTTTATAGAGATAAAAAGCCCTTGATAGGAAGGGTATGTCTGCCAAAAAGAAAAAAATTTGTACCTTTGGCTTTCAAAAAATGACAATGAGACTAAAAAATATCCTATTCATACTGCTCTTTCTCATCGGCTCGATGCCACTTTTCGCACAAGTGGAAGACTTAGACGCCATGGTGGAAGTGGACTCAACAGAAACAGACACTATTGCCATCAACTGGAGTGAAGTCAATGCCGACCACAGTTGCGCCCGCGTGGACTCGATTGTGAACTTTGCACTCACCAAGTTAGGTAAGCGTTACAAATACGGCTCGGCCGGACCTTATACGTTCGACTGCTCAGGACTGATGTATTTCACTTTCAAGCACTTCGGCATTACGTTGCAACGCAGTTCGCGCCAGCAATACACGATGGGTAAAAAAGTGAAAAAGAATGACATCCGCAAGGGAGACCTGGTCTTTTTCCTTCGCGGCAAACAGGGCCATCGCTACATCGGTCATGTGGGGCTTGTCATTTCGGTTGATTCGCTACACAACTTCAAGTTCGTCCACGCCTCTTCACCCAAATACGGTGTCCGCATTGACGAATCTACCAAGTCGGGCTATGCACGCAGCTTTGCCGGTGCCCGCCGTATCATCGAGTGCAATGGGCCCAACCAACCCTACATCATTCCTGATGAACCTATTACCGAGGATTTGGTCATCGCCATCGACTCCACCCGCAATGATACCATACAGTTGTTGCCCAGAGAGCAAACTGTTACACAACAGCAATCATCCTCTTCTTCTGGCTCTAACTATATCACCTACAGAGTAAAATCGGGCGACACCCTTTCAGCCATTGCCCGCCGTTACCATGTGTCGGTAGCCAACATCGTGAAGTGGAACAAACTTAAAAATCCTGACAGACTCAGCATCGACCAGCGGCTGAAAATCTACCGCTAACGCCGCGGCACCAAGCCCAGCGAGTCTAAATCGTGAGCCAACTTTTGTGTGAACAACGCCGCCCCTACCTGATTGAGGTGTGAGGCATTGTAGAAATAGGCTGTGTCGTACGACAAACTGTCGTAAGTGTAATCCAAAATAGGCACATTGAATGGCTCGGCAATCGCCGAAATCATACCGTACCAGCCGTCCAAATCTCCAATCTTGCGTGTGGCACCGATGTAATACGGCGCAACGACAAACACCACTTGTATCTGCTCTTGCTGGCATTCCTCTAAGAAACGAGCCACCTCGGCCACCGCCTCCGGCTCACGGCTATAGATAATCGTGTCGATACGGGCCAACATGGAACCATCCCACGGCTTGTCGGAATCGCAAAAGCCTTTGTAGGCCTTCAACTCAGGACGGCAGTAATACGATGTTCCGTCAATTACCTCTTTAACATCCTGAATATAATTACGATAGCGCCAACAAGGGATAATGGCATCGGCCCACGAGAAACCCTCCAACTTATGAGTTTGCCGCCATAAATAAGAATCTGTCAGATAAGGCACAAACTGCAGCCGCTGGTAGCCGTTGCTGACATCCATTGTGCCTTGATATACTTCAAATAGAATAAGTTGCGGTTTTACCTTCTGCTCATGTCGGTAAACATGGTACTTGATAACCTGCGACTCAACGGCACGGCCATCCATACCCAAGTTATAGCTATTGACATGGAGCACGCTGTCCAATATACGCGGATTGAACTGCACATAGGCACGCGAACTGCCCATTATCAATATATCTGCTTTAATATCAGTATTATAAATATCGTTCCAATTGGCAAAAGGCGAGGCTTCCATCTTCTTGAACTGACGGGTTATGAGAAAATCCATACCCCAGGCCAGCAGGCCGAGCAGACCGAAGAACAACAGCAACATCGACAGGAATTTCTTCATAACCTAAAATTGAAAATAGATAAATGTTTCGGAACCTTTTTGTGCAATAAAGATGATGAATATCAGTATGTAATAGATGGTAAACTTCACAAAATGAGAGGAGACATGCTGCAAGTCAAGTCCGTGCTGCTTCTCGCGCTGGAGCCACTCGACCGTCATCATGACAGCGATGTAGATGAGCACGGGCAACATCTCCATCGTGAACGGATTGTGCCACGGCCGTAGCAGTCCGCCGAAATAAGAGAAGGCCATGGAAATGCTGTCGGCACGGAAGAATATCCAGCCCACAACAACCAACAGGAAAGTCACCGTCATTTGCAGCCACTCTTTCCACGAAGGTAGCCACTTGCCAACAGCAATCGTGTCGGTATATTTGCGGTTTCTGCCAGCCAGAATCAGTGGCAGAAACAACAGCGCATGAAAGCCACCCCACGCGATGAAAGTCCAGTTGGCGCCGTGCCAAAAGCCGCTTACCAAAAAGATTATCAGCGTGTTGCGTACAATTTTAGCTTTGGTGGTCCTGCTGCCACCCAGCGGGATATAGAGATAATCGCGGAACCAAGTGGTGAGCGAGATGTGCCAACGGCGCCAGAACTCGGCAATGTCGCGACTGAAGTAGGGGTTGTTAAAGTTGCGCATCAGCTTGATGCCAAATAATTTGGCTACACCGATGGCGATGTCGGAGTAGCCCGAGAAGTCGGCGTAGATCTGGAAGGCAAACAGCACTGCCGCCAAGGTCAAAAAGGCACCATCGTAAGCCGTTTGGTTACCGAAGACCTCATCCACAAAAACGGCGCAGTTGTCGGCGATGGCCATTTTCTTAAACAGGCCCCACAGCATCTGCCGTAAGCCATCCACAGCTTGGTCGTAACTGAAAATGCGCTGCTTGCCAAACTGCGGCAGCAGGTTCGTGGCTCGCTCGATGGGACCTGCCACCAGCTGCGGGAAAAAGCTCACGTAGGCAAAAAACTGGATAATGTCGCGCACCGGCTCCAGCTTGCCGCGATACACATCTATACTGTAGCTCAACGCCTGGAAAGTGTAGAAACTAATGCCCACGGGCAGGATGACATGCAAAAGCAAACCATCGCTCTGCCCGTGCAAAAAGAGGTCAGCGAAAGCCGTTGCAAAGAAGTTGTAGTATTTGAAGACGCCCAGTATCAATAGATTAACAACAATATTGAGCGCACTTAGCAACTTGGCTTTCTTCGGGCTGGCCGCACGATAACGGCCAATAAGCAGTCCGCTGCCCCAGCTGCACAACGAAGTGAAAGCGATAAGAAACAGAAAACGCCAGTCCCACATACCGTAGAACAGGTACGATGCGGCCACCACAAACAGATTTTGCCACCGCAAGTTCCTTTGGAACACGAACCAATAGAGCAGAAACACTATCGGCAGGAAGACGGCAAAACTGAGGGAGTTGAACTGCATGGGGGTAACACAAATGTTGGTGCAAATTTATTAAAAAAACGGGGAATAGATTTGTATTCCCCGTTTCAAAACTGCTGAATATATTGTTTTACAGCACTTTCTTGTAGAGATCGCGGATAATGTCGACGGTCACTTCGCGCGGGTTGCCAGGGGTGCAGACATCGGCGTAGGCAGCGGCGGCCAGTTTGTCGAGGTCGCTCTCCTTGATACCCAACTCGCTCAGATGCTGCGGAATGCCAACCTTGATGGCCAAATCGCGAACGGCTTTCACTGCAGCGGCCGCAGCTTCTTCCTTCGACATGCCAGGTGTGTAAACTTCCATAGCCTTAGCAATTAGCACATACTTGTCAAGTGCAGCTGGTGCGTTGAACTCCATGATAGTGGGCAACAGCAAGGCATTGGCTACGCCATGAGGAATGTCGAAAATGGCACCCATAGGGTGAGCCATACCGTGAACCACACCCAGACCCACATTCGAGAAGGCCATGCCGGCAATGTATTGTGCCACGGCCATACCGTCGCGAGCTTCGGCATTGGTGGGCTCAAATACGGCAGTCTCCAAATATCTATGAATCATTTCAATAGCCTTAATTTCAAACATATCGCTCATCTCCCAGGCACCTTTGGTAATCAGGCCTTCAATGGCGTGAGTCAGCGCATCGAGACCGGTAGAAGCGGTGAGGCTCTTGGGCAGCGTGTACATCAGTTCGGCATCGACAATAGCGATGGCGGGAATGTCGTTGGGGTCAACGCAAACCATCTTCTTTTCGTTCTTCTCGTCCGTGATGACGTAGTTGATAGTCACTTCGGCGGCTGTACCTGCGGTGGTCGGCAGCGCGATGATGGGCACCGATTTCTTCTTGGTGGGAGCCACGCCTTCAAGTGAAACCACATCCGAAAACTCAGGGTTGTTGGTGATGATGCCGATAGCCTTGGAGGTGTCGATAGACGAACCACCGCCAATGGCAAGGATAAAGTCGGCACCCGATTCGGCGAAAGCTTTCACACCGGCCTTCACGTTGCTCACGGTCGGGTTGGGCTTTATGTCGCTGAACACGGTGTAGGGAATGTTGGCGGCTTCGAGCACTTTGAGCACTTTGTCGGTCACGCCAAACTTAATCAAATCCTTATCAGAGGCCACGAAAGCCTTGTGCAGTCCCAGGCGGGCTACTTCTTGAGGGAGAACCTCGCGAGCACCGGGACCGAAATAGGAAACTTCATTTAATACGAATCTTCTTGTCATGGTAATTGTTTTTAGGATTAGAGAAAAAAAGAGGCTGTTGTGCAACAGCCTCTTTCATATTACACGCGGTTGAAATTATTTTCCAAGGTTGTGTTTCTTGCAGAAGTCGTCGAGAACTTCCTTCAAGGTCGGGGTGCCGATTTCTTGAAGTTCGTAACCGATCTTTACGCAAGGTTTGTTGATCTTAACGAAACGTTGCAGGTCGATAGGAGTACCGATAACAACGGCGTCGCAAGGCGTGTTGTTGATGGTCTTCTCGAGGTCGCGAACCTGTTCTTCGCCATAACCCATAGCGGGCAGCAAAGTACCGATGTTAGGATAAATCTTGAAGGTTTCGCTCAGCTTGCCAACAGTGTAAGGTCTCGGGTCAACCAGTTCGGCAGCACCGCATTTCATAGCGGCTACTGTACCGGCACCGATCTTCATTTCGCCGTGAGTCAATGTAGGACCGTCTTCGATAACCAGCACTTTCTTACCCTTAATCAGTTCGGGCTTGTCGATGGTCAGTGTAGAAGCACCGTCGATAACGATGGCCTTCGGGTTAATCTTGGCGATGTTTTCTCTTACTTTATTGATGTTTTCCAATGAAGCGGAGTCAATCTTGTTGATAACGATAACGTCCGACATACGGGCAACTACTTCGCCAGGATAGTAGCTAACTTCGGCACCGGGACGCAACGGGTCAGCAACGCCGATGCAGAGGTCGGGTTTGTAGAAGGGGAAGTCGTTGTTACCACCATCCCAAAGAACGATGTCGCAACCGTCGGGGTCGTTTTCAGCACCTGCCATTTCAACCCACTTGCCAGTTTGAGGATCTTTGGTCTTGCCACCCTTCAGGATAGCTTCGTAGTCAACACCAGCGTAGATAACGTTTCTCTTGGTTACTACATGGGGTTCGTACTCTTCCATCTCTTCGATGGTGCAGTTTTGATATTTGAGGTCATCAACCGTGGCGAAACGTTGAACGATCTGATTGTTCAAATCGGGGTCGTACGGCATGGGGTGACGAACGGCAACCACTCTCAAACCTTTAGCAACCAAATATTCGATAATCTTACGAGAGGTCTGTGATTTACCGCAACCAGTACGGGTAGCGCCAACGGCAATCACGGGCTTGCTCGATGGAATCATGGTATCGTTAGGACCGAGGAGCATGAAAGATGCGCCGGCAGCATTTACGATAGCACTGATTTTCATCACATACGGATAGGGTTTGTCGCTGTATGCAAATACGCAGTCATGAACGTTATACTTCTTGATAAGTTCGGTAAGCATTGATTCGGGATAAATGCGAATGCCTTCCGGATAGAGGTCTTCACCAGCTAATTCTTTAGGATACCAACGGTCGTCGATGCCAGGAATCTGTTCTGCTGTGAAAGCTACAACGTTGTAATGATCGTTGTGACGGAAAAAGGTGTTAAAGTTGTGGAAGTCTCTTCCAGCTGCACCAATGATAATGACATTTCTTTTCATACTACTTATATTTTTTAAGTTAATTATTTGGTATTCCGCATAAAAGACTGTAAAACATTGCTATATGCAAACATTTTACCCCGTCTGAATTTGTTTCGCAAATTTACAAAAAAATTCCGCTCAAAAAAATATCTTCAACAACAAAATTTTTTTGTGGAAATGATAAAAAGAAGGGGCGAATAGTCATTCGCCCCTATCACTGTTATTTTTTCTTATTCTTTTTCGATTTGTTTGCTTTGGCGTCGCCTTGCAACTGAAATTTGATGGGAATGTTGTAAGATACTCTGACCGGTTTGCCTGCCACCTCTCCCGGTGTCCACTTGGGCATCATACTTATCACACGCACCGCCTCGGCATCACAGGCTGGAAACAAGGGCACCTTAGCTTTGACATTGCTCACACTGCCGTCTTTCTCTACCACAAACTCAACCAATACTGTACCTGTGATGTTTTTATTAATAGCCTCTTCAGGGTAATGGATATTACTGGACAGAAATGCCGACAAGGCAGGGATACCTCCTGGATATTCGGGCATCTTTTCAACAAAACTAAATAGCTGATCATCAGCTGCTTCAGTCGTATTTTGCTCCTGAGCAACAGACACAAAGGCAAAACAGAAAAGAATGCTCAACAACAACAATCTCTTCATAACTTCATAGTTTCATAATGAAAATTAGTTACCCATCAAGCCCAAGATGGTCGAGAGTGCAGAAGCTGCATTACTCTTGGCTGTAGAGCTTGAACTGCTGCTCAGACCGGTCAGAGAACCAAGCGAGTTGAGCATATTGTCGTAAACATTGGAAGCTGAAGTTTGAGTCAGCGTGCCTGCCGAACCCAGCAACATACCAGCGATATACGATTTGCGGTAATCGGAATTTCTACCGTTATCCTTCAGGCCTGCCATACTTGACGACAGAGCCAAGGCGTTGCTCCATACATTGGCATCGCTCATATTGATTTTCTTACCATTAGCTTTGTACGATTTATACAAATTAACCAAAGCCGAACCGCAGGAAGAGCCCATGGTCTTGGCCGTGGAGTTGGCGCTGGCTGCTGTTGATAAAGCATTAGATAAAGAAGAAGTGGAACCGCATGACATCAAAACTACGGCAGCCATCAAAACAACTATTACAATGTTTCTTTTCATTTTAGTAGAGGGGGACTTCTGGTTCTTCAATTAGTTTCTGCCGCTGTCTCAATTTATGCGAAGTCCGTAAAACACATCTTGGGATAACGACCTTGCAAATTTACTATTTTCTGTTTTTATTTCGGCGAAGCAATATTATTTTTCAGACACATTCTTGACAAATTTATTGTTTTGAATGCCCATTTTTTCAAACGGAATGGGGGTTAAGCCGTACTTTTTCAAGCGCTTAGACTGTAAATAATACGACAACGAGGACTTTCCGTTTTTTATTTCAACATTGCCTTGCAAAACACATTGTTTCTCTTCTGCAGGTATGGCAATTTCAGCATTAACAGAAAGATTATGGAAGATAAAACTACGATTGGGCGGCGGCAGCAGAACTGAATCGCTCTTTAATTCAGGATAACGCTCTTTGTACAATTTCGAAGGGAAGTCAAACTCTTGGATTTGTCGCTGCACCCTTTCAGAAGAGACGACATCTTGCCAACGCTTGTCGGTCCACTTGCTGGTGCTATACAATTTATGGCAGCGATACATTAGATTGTTGGTAATCAGATTATCCTTGCCGCCATTAATCTGGACGGCTCCGAACTTGCCACCGCCGCAATTCTCAAACACATTGCCCTCCACGACAAAACCCGAAATGAGGTCATCGAGACGGATGGCGGCGGCGCCTTCAACAGTGCGACCTGTAATGTTTTTCCAATAATTGTAGCGAATTACCACCCCACGATAGGTGATGTCGAACCACGCATCTAAGGCGCCCTGGTCGTCGCTCTCTTTGACCAAGTCCTCAAACCGGTTGTACTCGACCAATATGTCGTTTCCGTTGAGGCGGAGCGCCGACGAGGCCGAGTTGGTGAAGTGACAATGACGGATGGTCAGGCCGGCACCATCAAACACAATGGCAGGCTCGTATGTGGGCTTGTACAACGAAAAGTTGGAAATCTGGGTGTTTTCCACTAAATAATCAGCCGGCGCCAGGGTCTTCCGATTGCCACCAACAGCTGCAATGCCGCCGTGTCCCAATTGATCCAAAAGGCAGCCCTGGATTTGACAGTTTTTGCTGGCTTTCAGCGTGATAGCATCATCACCGAACTGCACCATACGGCAATCTTTTATGGTCACATCCTGGCAATTTCCAATATTAATGGCGCCGTTTCTCCCACCCTGCATCGTCAGGCCCTGAATAACTATCTGTGACGAATTTTCCACCGTCAGCATATAATCCGCATTATAACCTGAAGCCGTCACCTGATTGGCTGTCGGATTAAAGTCGGCGGGCGGATAAAGATAGATCGTATTCGATTCTTTATCAACACAATATTCACCGACGGTATCCAGCTCGCACAGCAAATTCATACCATAAAAGCGGAACTCGTTCCGATAACCGTAATGGTGATGTGGAAGTGTCAGTGTAATAGCATGTCGGATGGTATCTATCTTCGCCACCTTCTTGTATTCCTCCGCCCAATCCCAAAACCAATAGCCGTGAAGATAGACCTCCTTCTCCTCCGCCCACTTATTGATGCGGGCATCCTTATATTCGAAAAAACCCTCGGCACAACCTTTATAATTCCGGTAATTCTTCTCTTCCAAAGGTGGCAATTTTCCTAATGCTTTGCCAGAAAGCGTGTAGGATTGGTTCGGCCAACGTGCCATGTGCAGGCGCTGGCCATTGTAGTAGAAGTCGATACGGTTTTTACCATCTATCAGATCAAAGTCCGCACCATCCAACGTGGCTTGCCACACCTTGCCAGCCGCCTCTCGGGGCAACCGGTCAATGACGGCTTTATCGGTTACCTTTTGCCAACCATTGACTGTTACCGCGCCTTGGAGCACCGGAGTTTCTCCATCGGCAGCAACTAAAGTGATATGATGACCGTTATCTATGCGTATCGGCTCGGTAATAACATACTCACCGCCGCGCAACACGATTTTGACGTGTTGCGCTTGCTGGCGGGATATTTCAACCGCTTGTTGTATGGTTTGCCAAGAGGCTTCAGGGGTGTCGGGCGAAACATAAAAGGTAAGTTCCTGCGCCGACAGCAGAGGCGTGAATAGAAGAGTAAATATCCAACAAAAACTCCGGTTTTTCCACATTAAAGGGTTGCTTCAAAGATTAGTTGTGGATACATCTTACCGCCATATTGTAACATTTCGGGGTAGTACTGTTCTCAGCACTATTATTCGTGGAAGACCATCGACTATTTCCAAAATATTTCACATTATAATATTGTGGTTTATTATAATCAGCATCAGATAATTCCGTTAGGGCTGTAGTGTAATCCATTGGCACAGGAGTTGCATACATCATAAAAGTACCCTCTGTCGGCGAATCCAAAGTACCATCAGCCTTGTACTGTCCATCTCGGGAAATATTGAAGCCTCCATAAGCACCCGAGCCCGACAGGGCTTTATAAAAGCCATTGGCCACCTTGTCGCCCGAAATAACGGGATTGACCGTGGTGCCTGTCACAAAACCTTCCAATATGCACCATTCCTCTAAAGAGCCCACATGCCAGCCGTTGGGACAAATACCCTGACGCGGACCGCTAGCCGTTGTGTATTCAATAGCTTCGTCACCAGAGCCAAAGCCCAGCGCGGCAGCATAATTGTAATAGTACTTACCTCCGTTTTCCTTGTAGGATGGGTGGAACATCTCATGCAGCTCTCTTACTTCCATTACAGGAATTTCTCCTGATCCTTCACTTTCCGTATCGTATTTGGTGGCGCGCATGTTGCCGGTCATCCAGCATTGCGTACCGATTTGAATAGAGCCATAGGTGTTTCCGTTAACATCCTCAACATCGTCTCCACAATTAAAGCCTTCGCCTTTGGTGGTCATTGTTACCACTTCGCCATAGGCGGTACCTGCTTCGTTGGTGGCAAAGGCACGTACATAATAGGTGGTGGCCAACTCCAGTTCTTCCACCGTTGCGTCAAAAGCACCCATAACAGGAGTTTCAACCAACACTTTTTGGTTTTCCACAGTCGGCTCAGCGACATCTTTGCTTAGGCAGAAGCCGATTTCGGTAATGGCAGTACCACCGTCCGTCATCAAGGTGCCGTGTAAGAGCGCTGATGTCTGTGTAACTTCGGTGGCAGCCTCTGTCTTAATAATGGGTAACAGTGGAGTCGTTGGGGTTTTCAAGCATCTAACCGCCAAATTGTAGCATTTCGGCGTAGTACTGTTCTCAGCGATGTTGTTCGTACTACCCCATTGGGAAGAACTATAATATTTCACATTATAATATTGCGGTTTATTATAATCAGCATTAGATAATTCCGTTAGGGCTGTAGTGTAATCCATTGGCACAGGAGTTGCATACATCATAAAAGTAGCCTTTGTCGGGGCATCTAAAGTGCCATCGGCCTTGTACTGACCATCTCTGGTAATATTGAATTTGCTATAGGCACCTGTACCCGACAAAGCACTAACAAAGCCGTTAGCCACCTTGTCGCCCGAGATGACGGGATTGACCGTAGTGTTGGTTACAAAGCCTTCCAGCAGACACCATTCCTCCAAGGTGCCCACATGCCAGCCGTTGGGACAAATGCCCTGACGCGGACCGCTAACCGTTGTGTAGTTAATAGCCTCTTCACCTGTGGCAAAGCCCAGTGCAGCAGCATAATTGTAATAGTATTTGCCTGCGTTTTCCTTATAGGAAGGATTGAACATTTCGGCAAGTTCTTTCACTTCCATCACGGGAATCTCACCCGAACCTTCGCTTTCCGTATCATACTTGGTAGCTCGCATATTGCCGGTCATCCAGCATTGCGTACCGATTTGGATGGTGCCATAAACATTGCCCTCCACATCGGTAATATTGTCACCACAAGCAAATTCACCTTCTTGTGTGGTCATAGGTACCACATCGCCGTAGGCAGTGCCTGCGGTATTGGTGGCGAAAGCACGTACATAATATGTTGTGCCAGGAGTCAAATCTTCAACGGCCACTGAGAATTTGCCTATGACTGGAGAATCCAAAAGAACTTTTTGATCTTCCACCGTCGGTTCGGCCACATCCTTGCTTAGGCAGAAGCCCATTTCAGCAATGTCATCACCGCCGTTTCTTCTCAACAAACCGTTCAGTACTGCAGAAGTCTGTAATACATTCTCGGGGGCTCTGGTCTCTATCGTCGGCAGGTCGGGCAGAGCGGTGGTAGAGAACGACAAGGTGTCGCTGTAACCAGTTCCGGCTGCATTGGTTGCAAATGCTCTGACATAATATAGCGTGTTGGGAAGCAAACCTGTAATATGGGCGGTAAATGCGTTACCAGAAGCTTCACAAACAAACTTGCTGTCGGTAATGTCGGGTTGGGGATTGCTGGTAGAATAACAGAAACCCTTCTCGGTAATAACGGCAAAGCCTTCATCTTCAATTTTACCTTCAACGGCCACCTCTTTATACTGGGGTGTAGCGGGCGATTGGATGCTTACCGTAGGAATGACAGGATCCAAATCTTTCACACAACGGATTGAATACTGGTCGCGTTCTTCGTTCGACCATGCACCGGCACTGATGGTGGCTTCGTCATACTTTATAATTCTCCACAAACCGCTGGCAGTCCAGAAATTAGCTTCTTTCCCAACGTTGGAAGCGTCAAGGTTGCCAGATCCACAGCCACCTAAGGGTTCGATATCGAAAGCGCTGATACCAGCAACCACGGTGTTTTCCATACTTCTATTTCCAGGAGCGTTTATCACATCCGTTTCATCCCAAGCGTCTGGCGATGCAATCAAGGCTCTGGCAATATTACCGCGGTTAGAACCTCCGCCAGTGGTTCTATACTGCTTTGCTTCTGACCAAGGCATGCCCGCGGCCTCTTCTACACGAGCCCATTCATAGTTGCTCGGCAAATGCCAGCCGTCGGGACAAATACCCTGAATATTGCTATATTCCGCATTGCCCGCACAAAACGTTCCACGTGCGGCAGTATAGGCCGAATAATAAAGGTTTCCATACACATTTCTGTAATAGAAGTCCGTGGTAGCCGTGATATTACTGCGCGCATCCTCTTTGATTTCTGTGCCGTCGGCAAAATGTCGAACTTTGATATTTTCACGCATCCAGCATCTTCCGGCAATGATGACAGTTTTGTAGCGGTTACCGTCAACGTCGGTCAGCGTTCCGCAATTGGGAATGCTACTGGTTGTAAAGTACTTTTCTTCACCTAAAACAATTTTGCCATCATATCTTACATAAGCATTGTAGGCATACTCCGTTGCCTCATCCAAGTTAGAAAGGATTTTGCTAAATGGAGTTTCAATGGACGATAAAGCAACTTCCGTGATACTGTGGCCATATCTCTTCTTGAATCGGAATCCTATTTCCGAAGCAGGAACGGTGCCTTCGACAAAGCTACCATAGAGAATAACTGAAGTAGCGGTGAAGAGTTGGGCACTGTCGGTAGTAACCGTCGGCGCAACATATTTCAGTGTGGTAAAAATCAGTGTATCACCATAATAAGTACCTGAAGCGGTCGTCACATAAGCGGCAAACTTATAAGATGCCTCACTCTCCAGTCCCGAAAAGTCGCACTTAAATGGGGTGGTTACCTCCAAGTCACTGATTTCGCAATTATCAATTACTTCTGTCTCTTTTAAAAGAATAAATCCTTGTTTTTCAATATCTTCATCGGCTTTTGCAAAATGACCGTGAACCGTAGCCGAAGCATAGCCCACTTGACTAGCCGAGTCGGTAACCACTATCGGCTCTCTGGGCAGAGGTGTCGTGAAATTGAGTTCCTCACCAGCGTACATTGAGTCAACCGTCTGAGCATAAGCCTTGAACATGTATTTTGTGCCGGCACTCAAGTCGCTTATATAGTAAGCAAAAGTTGTGTTCACTTGGTCGCAAGGCTGTTCTTTCCACACCTCGTCTGCCTCGGCTTTCCACCAAAAACCAACTTGGGTAATAGTATCGTTCTGAACGATATATTTACCGTTCAACTTGGCTGATGAGAAGGTGATGTTGGTAGCCTCTTGCGTCGTGACAGCGACAATATGCTCAGGTTCCACCTCTTCGTTGGGGAAAGTAAACACAATGGTTTCGCTATTCTGTTGGGTCTGCGTGATGGTGGCCTCTTTCACACCCGCTTTTTGAGTAGCATAACCCACGTATTTCATATCGTCACCTTTGGCGAACTCGTTGTTCGACTGCTTCTTGAAAATGTTCTGTGTGAGCGGAGTGCTGCTGATGTATTCGATACGCGCCAGTTCGCCCGTATTGCTCAAGTTTATCATTTTGATAGCGGTATTCCCATTTTTGGTCATCGCGCTCAGCAGATAAGTCTGAGGCGAGCTCATCGTGGCGCGGAACAGATGTTCGCCACTGGGCAGCGTATTGTGATACTCGGCCACTTGCTTGCCGTTGATATCAAAAATGGTCAGATTAACCTTCCCACTTTCCGCCAACGTGAGATTGAAGTCGGTCACACCGTGGAAAGGGTTGGGGACATTCTGATGCAGTCTGACTTTTTTGTCCTGATAGTTGGTAATGCCAACCACATTCATCGACAAAATCGTGTCGGGATAATAGAGCATTTCGGTCCATCCTCTCGTGACATTGCTTACCATCACACTATCCAATTGCTGGTAGGCATTATTTTCCTGTTTGGCTGTAAATGTCAATGTTACAGTCTCTTGTGCTACTACTGAAAACAAACATAGCACGCACGCACCTAAAAGTAAAAATTTCTTCATGGTGTAATATTTATGTGATTAATAATATGGTTTTAGCCGATATTCGTTATCTCACTAATGTAATACTGCCATGCTTCAACTGTTGCAGTTCGGGAGCGCTCTCGCAAGTGTAAAATAGTGTAAAGTAGTAAACGCCGACGCTGGCATATTGGCCGTGAATTCTACCATCCCACCATTCCGTGGGGTCGTTGGTGGCAAACACACGACCGCCCCACCTGTTGAAAATGATGAACTCATACTCAACAAAAGAGGAAGAGATGATAGGGCCGAACAGGTCGTTAATGCCATCTTCATTAGGCGTGAAGGCATTGGGGAACCACACATTGCACGGACAAACGGCGATGTTGAAATGTGCTGTTCCCGTACAGCCGTTGTTGTCGGCGGTAACGGTGTACATGCCCGGCGAAGTGACCGTAATCCTGTCGCTGGTTTCACCCGTATTCCAACTCCAATCAACATCGGGGATGTCCGATGTGGCAATCAGTTCGGCGCTATTGTTTTCGCAAAAGTCCTCGGGCTGCATTCTGACGGTCACCTTGGGGTTGTCCACAATCTCTATGAACACATTGTCACTGTCTGAACAACCGTCGCCGTTGGCAACCCGCAACGAATAGTCCCCTGGCTCCTGTACAAGGTATTTTCCTTCGTTACTAACTTCATTATCATACAGTTTCCAGAGGTAGGAAATAGGCATCGAGCCTGTGTTTTCTATCGCAGGATCCAAAGTCAGGGAAATAAAATCATCCGAGCAGAAATGCTGATCGTCGCCCAAGTTCACCTTGATAGAAGATACCGTCAAGTTCAACCTGACGATGCTGTCGCAATGCTGTGCCGTGACAAAAGTGTCGATATAATTGCCCGTTTCGGTATAGATATGTTCACCAACCTGATAAAAATCGCCTTCGCAAATCGTCTTGTTAATGGTAGTGTCAAACGGCTCATTAATAATGACTTGTATGCTATCCTCCACTTCACAGATGCCATTCTTCACGCGCACGCTGTACAATCCCGACTCCGTCACATGGATGGATGGCGTCGTTTCTCCTGTATTCCAAAGGTACTCTTTGGCTCCGTCGCAAGTGGCATCCAAAGTGACCGCCTCACACGAGGTGATGGGGTCGCCCAATTCAACCTCAGGCTGCTGTAAAACCGTCACATTAATCTTGGCGGTATCGACTTCACAACCGGGAATGGAGGTTTCGCCAGTAACCATATAGGTGCCTGAATGGGAAAGCTCGGCCGACGGGAACAGACACTCCTTATCTTTGTTCACATAGCCGTTCGGACCCTTCCACGCAATCTTGGCTATCTCATCAGAACCCGTGTAGGAGAGAAGAATCGTGTCGCCTTCGCAGAAAACATCCTGCAGCTCCTCGTGGTTCGACATCGCCTTCAGATTGATGGTCTTTCCATAATTGCTGAAATAGCTGTAGCTGCATCCGCCACCCAGGTGATCGAACACCGCCATGTGGAATGGGAACTCGTTCTCCACCAGCATATAACGGCTGAAATTCACATAGCTGTCCACATCAACGGAAGCGTAAACCCAGGCTCCATTGGTGCCGTTCACCGGCTTGAATGACGACGCCTTGATAATGTCATTGCGGCCATCGAAGGTAAAGCCGTCTTCATAGCCAGCCTTGATGATGATGTTCACATAGAGGTGCTGCCCTTTGTCATTGGGGTCAATACCGTCAGGATAATCGCAACGGCGGTATGCTACCTTCTGGCTACCAGTGCAGATAATCTGTGGCAACAGCGCGCTACCAGCTTCGTTACCCACCTCAGTGGAAATAACCTTATTGGCATAACCTGTTAATTGATAAACATATATGGGTGCAGAAGATTTTATGTAGATGGTGCTTGAGTTATTGGCGAAATTGAATTCCTTGGTTTGTCCCGCATTCAGGGTGGCAGTCGTCGTATTCGCACCCACCAAGGTTACTTGCGTACTGTTGGTAATACCCGTTATGAATACCGATTCCACCTTGCCATGACTTTCATCAAAATAGCCTTTTATCACAATAAACTCATTGCCAGTAATATCGGTTGGAACAATCTGGTCTCCCACTAAATCGGAAGCTGTACCCAAACCACCTAACTTATCGTAATCGTTATTATTACCGCCAATCAAGTCGTCGGAAACGGTGACAGCAATGGGCTTGTCGGAAGAGATGCGGGAACCGTGCAAGTGGCCCGTCACCTGTTGCGATGCGGCCACAACACTATAAGTTTGTCCTCGGTTAAGCGTCACATTAATCACACCTGAACCGCCCAAATAACTTTGTGATGCATTGATAGTTACATGTGTATTATCTTCTGTTGCCACAATGTCGAACTTGTTGCGCGGGCGGTCGTCACCATTGACATAGTTGGGCATCCAGCAACCACCGCTTCTGTAACGATTTTGTCCCGGAATATAAAAATCCTTGCCCAGTGCATTTTTACCTTTCAAAGAATAAATTTCCGCATTTTTCAACCCTAAATTCACTTCGTAATAAGCGGTTATCTTATCTGTAGCTGTCACCAAAATACCGTAAGGGTTCACATTGTGATAGGGTTTGTTCTCCACCATCTGCACTCTGTCGCTCAAATCCACCGCCTGACTTTGGTTGGCGGCAAGGGTCACCTGTATAGGCGCAAAACTTGAATTAGCAGGTTGCGAAATGGTCACCTGCACACTATGGTCGTTGAAATTGGTGAGGTCTAATTTGATGGGCAAGCCCATAATATCGGAGTTGTGTCTGTCGTAAACATCAGGAGCGACAAACCAAAATTCCGTATCCTGTTGAGCAATCGTCACACTATTAAAAAACAACAAATATGCTGTAAATAATAAGAAAAGGCGATATATTTTCATGATAATAAAAACATTAAATATACAAGACTATTGACCACAATTTAATGAAAGTCAAGAGGCCCCTTAATAACGCTTCAAAAATAACATTTTTTTTAATACAACAACATTTCCATTTTTTTTCTTTTTCAATATCAAAAATTTACGGAAGAAGCGTTCGCCATTACAGAAAAACCCGTAACTTTGCCATCCCTTAAAACGCAAAATTAAAAATTATAAAATATACTCTTATGAACCAATTATCCGATAGAATTAACAACATGGCCGCTTCCGAAACACTGGCCATGACTCAAATCGCCCGCGAACTGCGCGAAGCTGGCAAGGATGTTATCAGCCTTAGCATCGGCGAGCCCGACTTCAACACACCTGAAGAGGTGAAAGCTGCCGCCAAGCAAGCCATCGACGACAACTGGACCCACTACCCGCCCGTGCCTGGCTACCCCGACTTGAAGAAGGCCATCAGCATGAAGTTCAAACGCGACAACAACCTTGACTACAGCCCCGACCAAATTGTGGTTTCAACTGGTGCCAAGCAGTCTATCTTCCAGACAGTTATGGCTCTCGTCAACCCAGGCGATGAGGTTATCATCCCCACTCCGTTCTGGGTTTCTTACAAGGAAATCGTCAGATTTGCCGGCGGCAAACTGGTCTATGTGCCCACCAAACTGGAGAACGACTTCAAGGTAACGCCCGAGCAACTGCGTGCGGCCATCACACCCAAAACCCGCATGATCATGTTCAGCAGCCCATCCAACCCTACGGGCATGCTCTACTCGAAAGAGGACCTGAAAGGCATTGCCGACGTGATAAAGGAACATCCGCAAATTATCGTCATGGCTGACGAGATTTACGAACACATCAACTTTGTGGGCCATCACGAAAGTCTTGCACAGTTCGATTATATTAAAGATCAAGTGGTTACCGTAAACGGCGTAGCCAAAGGCTTTGCCATGACTGGCTGGCGTATCGGTTTCATCGGAGCTCCCACCTACATTGCCAAGGCTTGCAACAAGCTGCAAGGACAAATCACCTCGGCCACCTGCTCTATTGCCCAAAAAGCCACGGTGAAAGCCATGGAGATGGACCCGAAACACTCGCCCGAGATTGCCGGCATGCGCGAAATCTTCCGCCAGCGCCGCGACATGATGTTCAAGCTGCTGCAGGAAATCCCCGGCTTCAAGGTGAGACTGCCCCAAGGCGCTTTCTACTTCTTCCCCGTGGTTAACGAACTGTACGGCAAACACGTTCCCGCCGACTCGATATTTGCACAGAAATACAACAAGACCGTCATCGAAAACTCGACCGACCTCTGCATGTATTTCCTCTACGATGCCAATGTGGCCCTCGTGCAAGGTATCGCCTTCGGCGACGACAACTGCATCCGCCTTTCGTATGCCACCTCGGAAGATAACCTCATCAAAGCCGCCGAAAGATTGAAAAATGCAGTTAACAATCTGAAATAAAGAATATTATAACTTTTTTCATTAAGATTCGTGCAATCCGTGGTGATTTAAACTTGCCACGGATTTCGCGTATTTGTATACCTATAGATTTAACATTGGGAGGTTTATATTTTTTTCTGAAACCCCTCCAAGATGCTGAAAATCTATGCTATTTTTGCCAATTATCTGTAAATATCTAAAACCAAATACCTTATGAGAAAATTAGCGTTATTGACCATTTTAGGACTTAGCATGGTTCTTTTTTCTAACTGTGTAACCAAGCAGAAATACCAAGAACTTGAAAACCAATACAAAACTTGTAGCAACGACTTGAGCTACACCACTTCTGAGAAGATCAACTGCGAAAATGCTCGCAAAGACCTCGAACAGGAAGTGAGCCAGTTGAAGAGCCGCGTTGACAAACTCAAAAGCGACACACTGCTGCTGAGCCGCCGTCTGCGCCAGTCGGAACGCGATTACGCCAAAGCCCGTAAGGACTACGACGACCTGCTCAACAACTTCGCCGAGCTGAACATGACCAACAACGCCGAGGTGAACCGCCTGCTTGCCGACCTCGACAAGATCAAATCGCAACTGGAAGAACGCGAAGCAGAGTTGTCGAAGCAGAACGACGAACTGAACCTGGCCAATGCCAGTCTGTCGGATCAGGAAGCCCGCATGAAAGAACTTCAAGATATTCTTAACCAGAAGGATGCTGAAGTAAAAGCTCTGAAAGAGAAAGTGGCCAACGCCCTCAAGGGCTTCGAAGGAAGCGGCCTGACGGTGTACGAGAAGAACGGCAAGGTTTATGTTTCCATGGATGAAAAACTGCTGTTTGCCTCCGCCAGCTGGGAAGTAGGTGAAAAAGGACAATCCGCCATCAAGGAGTTGGGCAATGTGCTTGCCAACGATCCCTCTATCAATGTGCTCATTGAAGGCCACACCGACAATGTACCTTTCAAAGGGTCGGGCCAAGTGAAAGACAACTGGGACTTGAGCGTGATGAGAGCCACCTCGGTAGTGAAGGTGCTGCTTAAGAACGACAATATCGACCCGCAGCGTGTATCCGCATCAGGACGTAGCGAGTTCTACCCCATCGACACCGACAATACCGCCGCCGCCCGCGCCAAGAACCGCCGTACCGAAATCATCCTCACGCCCGACTTGAACGAGCTGCTCAAGATTATCGACAACAACTAAGCGCTCTCTATGGAGTTTTCTATCCTACTCGGCCAATGGTACGAGGAGAACAAGCGTGACCTGCCCTGGCGCGGCGAGAGCGATCCCTATAAGATTTGGGTATCGGAAATCATCCTGCAACAAACCCGCGTCAACCAAGGGTGGAACTACTATCTGCGCTTTATTGAACACTTCCCCACAATCAAGGCGCTGGCCGAAGCACCCATCGAAGAGGTGCTGAAAGTGTGGCAGGGACTGGGCTACTACTCGCGCGCCCGCAACATGCACTTCACGGCGCAACTTGTGATGAACGAGCATGGTGGCCGCTTCCCGCACGACTACCAACAGATACGCGCCCTGAAAGGTATCGGTGACTATACAGCCGCCGCCGTGGCCTCCATTGCCTTCCGCCTGCCCTATCCCGCTGTGGATGGCAATGTGCTTCGCTTTGTGTGCCGACTGATGGGCATTCGCGATAACATCATGTTAGGCAGCACCAAACAGCGGGTGACGGAGCACTGTCGCCACCTAATGGCCGACATGGACCCCGGCACCTTCAACCAGGCTATGATGGAGTTTGGCGCCACCTGCTGCACGCCGCAAAACCCGCAGTGCGAAGACTGTCCGTTTAAGGAACAATGCTACGCTTATCAAAACCAACTAACCGACACGCTGCCCATTATCATAAAAAACGTTAAAATCAAAAAACGTTATTTCAACTATCTCTTCTTTGTCCACCATCAGAAAACATTGATAGAGCAGCGCACTGGCAACGACATTTGGAAAAACCTGTTCCAGTTGCCCTTGGTGGAATGTAGCTCAACAGCCTTCGACATAGAGCAATACCTTGCCGAGCACCATATCCGATACAGCGCCGTAAAACAGGTGCTCGCACTGAAACATCAGCTGACGCACCAGACTATCTTCATCAAGTTCTATCAAATTGATTGCGAGGAACTTCCGATATTATTTCCGCAAGCATTCCCCATCCCTATCAAAGACCTGCCTAATTACGCCGTTGCCCGCCCGACAGAGGAATTGCTGAAGAGATTGAACGAGGAGGGATAGGAGGGATTGTAGATATTGCATATTATGCCTAACCCTCGACCTCACTCCTTTTTTACCTGTTTCTCCAATTCATCAATTTTCTGCTGTAATGCAGCAATAACTTGCTTAATTTCTGTATTTTTTTCATCATTTTCTCGTTTGACAGAGTGTTTTACCTTTAGCAATGCCAAGTTTAGTTCAAACGAGGTTTCGCTGCTATGTTTGGGCAGCGTGTCTTCCAGTATCTCGTTGATAAGCTGTCCACCGCGCTGCAATAACGATTGCCTTTGATGTTCATCATGCTCCTCGTTAGGCAATTCAACAATGACCCGCGACAATTCTTTCAGTTTGGCGTAGGCCTCTACAATGGCAATGGTAGTTTGTACAGCACGCGGACTTTTCAAAATCGTTGCCAGCATATAGAGGCCTTTTTCGGTAAATGCTCGAGGTAAAACAGTGGAATGTTTCTGCTTTTCGAACCGGTCGAAAATTTCGACCAGTTCATTTTTTTCTTGCTCCTCTAGCAATAAGACATATCCTTCTGGAAATTTTTCAGGATTATTGCTTACCGCTTCGTTAATTCTTTTGGTTTCCACTCCGTAGAGTTCGGCCACATCACAATCCAATATTACCTGCTGACCTCGCAGGGTAATAATTTTGGACTCCACATCTATTGGTGTTAAATTTGTCATAGTGTTTGATTTTAATGAATACTTTTTTCTGACAAATCTATGACAACCAATGAAAATTTGCAACACCTAAAATAGTGATTATCAATAATTTTTCAACAAGACAAACTACATTTTTCAAAGGACAAAAAGCCCTTTTTGAAGGGCAAAGTACATTTACCCGTCAAAACGCGCGATATGGCATTGCGATTTTTGTAAAGTGGAAAAGGAAAATTTGGAAGAAAATCGCACAATTATGGGATTTCTTTGGCTGCGTCGCAGCCTCGAAATGACGGCGGCTCAGGCACCGCGCCCAAAAGAACCCATCACAAAGAAAGCCGCTACAGGCGGCTCTACACTCTAATCGCGAACGCAATGGCCTTTCTACCGGTTGCGTGAAACTATGTTATATTTCTAATTTGTGAACTTCTTATAGACGCGATCCATCACCTCTCTGCAGTTTTCAGTTTTCAGTTTTCACTTTTCAGTTCTCAGTTCTCCACTCTCATCTCTCCTCTCTCCACTCCCTCCTCTTGCTTTATCACCACTTGCTGGAATCTCTCTTCCAGCCACTTCCTGTTGGCGCCGCCGTAGCCTATCACAGCGTTCACGTCTGAGGGATGCACTGTCAGCTGTAAGGTGCCGCCACGGCTGTCGCCCAGCGCGGCAACCAGCTTGCGCCGCCACCGCTCGGTCTCTACCAGCTCCTTGAACGACACGTGGAACGGTCCCGCCACCAGCGTCTCCTTGCTAATTAGCCCTTCGGACGGATGCAGGCCCACACGCAAAATCTGCACGCCCGCCGGCTCAAAAATGTCCATCACATCGGCCGCCTGTACCACCGCCTCATCCATCGTCAGCGGCTGGTAATTGCCCTCACGATACATCGTCTCCAGCTCCGTATCCTTGATCACCAGCGTGGGATAGACGCGCGTGCACTGCGCACCGAGCTCTACAATACGGCGAGCCGTCGCCAAGGCCTTGTCGCGCGTGTCGCCAGGCAGACCCAACATCATCTGCAACCCCAACTTGAACTGATACGACCGAATGAGAGCCGACGCCTGCTCCACCTCGGCCGCCGTGTGGCCACGACCTGCCAGCCGGAGCACCTCATCATCCAATGATTGCGCGCCCAACTCGATGGTGGTCACGTGGTGAGCTTGCAGATTTTTCAAAATCTCCTCGTTAATATAGTCGGGGCGGGTGGAGAGCTGTATCTCGCGAATGCGCCCCTCTTCAATATAAGGCTGCACCACATCCAAATAGCGGTTCTGCTCGGCCATCGGCATGCCCGTAAAGCTGCCTCCAAAAAAGCCAACACGCACCGTAGTTTCTGACGAAACCGTCTTTAAATAACTGTCAATCTGTTGTTTAACATCCTCTGGCTCCACCGAGCAGGTGTGTTCGGTAATATGAAACTGATTACAATATACACAGCGGAAAGGACACGCCTTTTCGGGTATAAAGACAGGAATAACACAAAAGCGCTTCATTACTTGGCATCCTCGCGCTTGATGGCGATGATTTCAAAAATGGCAAACAGGAAATAGACTATCAGGAAAGTAATGGCAAACAATATCTTATCCTGCTTCGTCAACAGCAAATAGACCAAAATAAATAACAGGTACGACATGAATTTGATGATGGTAGCCAACATATAGTTGGAAACCATACGCCGCTGATCCTTGTTGTAGATGCCGCGCAAAATGAGATAGTGCGTAAAAAGAGTGACCAGAAAGACAAACAGCAGGATGAAAGGCAGCGCGGGAGCGGCATATTGCGGCCACCACTGCTGCAAGGCCAATGTGATGCTGGTTAAGATGATGACGAACACGAGCAGACGGAAGAAATACTTTTTTAACGACAGCTTCAGCATAACCGGTTATTTTTTAGGGGTTTTAGGGGGAATAAAATCTTTGATGACCGAGTAGAGCGCAACGGCAATGGAGAGGAGAACACAAACCAATGTCATCCACGGCTTGGTATTCCATTTTTCATCCAGTTTGACGCCTCCATAAGCGCCAACAGCGATAATGATGCCCATCTGAAAAGCCATTCCCGAATAGCGGGTATAGTTCTTCAAGTGGCGGTAGTTGCGGTTTTCTTCACCCATGATTATTCTACCGAATCAGGTTCGTCGGGCTGGATGTCAACACTGGAGTTGTGCATCTGGCAGTTGCCTACAAAGTTGGCTCCTGGTTCAATGGCAATCTTGCCGGTGACAATGTTGCCCACCAACACTGCAGTGGACTTCAGTGACAGCAACTCACCCACATTGATGGTGGCTTTCACCTTGCCTTCAATTTCAATGCTCTGGCAGAGGATATCGCCCTCAATATGACCGGTTTGGCCTACAAAAACTTTGGCTTTCGATTTGATATTACCTTTCACAATACCGTCAACACGGCAGTCGCCCGTGGTGGTAATGTCGCCCGTCAAAGTGGTGCCGGCAGCAATGATATTAATACCTGATAATTCGTCTTGTTCGTACATCTTTTATTTGTAATTTAATGATTATTAATGGATTTATTTCTTGTCTATGTAATTTTCTTTAAAGAAGTCATCATACAAATGACGCTTGTCAACCATATTGTAGTAGGTGGTGTAGTTGGTCGCCGACAAGGCATATACTTTTACACTTAAGTTGGCCACTGAAGTAAGGAATCTCTCATTCTTGATGACACCTGAGTAATAGAGCATGGCCGCCTCTTTGTTTTTAAATTTCGAAATGGTGACCATCTGCTCATTTTGGTTGATATAGAAACTCTTGATATTAAATTTCTGCAAGTTATAAAATTCTTTGTTATACTCGGCAATGTTTTTCTTGACATCCATCATAGAGGTCTCGTGAACATTGACAATCATCACGATAAAATGTTGTTCATCAGGCAGATAAACAAAAGGCTGCTCCTTGATTGCCTGACCTTCGGCGCCAACCGCACTGCCGTCGGCGGCCACGGTAGCAGGCTTGTTCGTCTTGAAGTTCGACAAGTATATCTTGGCCAAATTGGCCACTTCGGTACCGGCATACTCTTTGGCGACGGCTGTCATGGCCTCCACGCCTTTCTCCTCACCGCTCACCTGACCCGTGGCAACGGCGCGCAAGTAGGCGTACTTCGACTGCAACGCCTTGTCGGTGCACTGTGGGATAATCTCATCGGCAAAGCCTACCACCTGTCGCCACTGCTTGTTGCAGTACAGCTCGTAAACCTCCTCGTAGCGCTCCTCAAAGTGCTTGTTCTTGCGGGCCAGCTTCTCATAGTAATCAGGCTCTAAAATCAAGCGGGCGTAGTCGGTGTTGGTATGCTTGGTGAGGATGAAATCCTTATGTGCCGCGGCCTTAGGATCGTTGGCGTTCCTATAGTTCAAAAAGAGCATGTAACGGGCAGGCAGCGCCAGTTCATGTTCAGGGAAACGGGTTAACAACTTCTCCAGCATGTCGTTGCCGCGCGGCATGTCATTCAGCTGGTCGATGTAGATCAAACCGGCATTGTACATGGCGTCGGCAATCATCATGTTCGACGTGTCGATGGCTCCGGGCGTGAGCGGCAGGTCCTGCGTGTAATACTCAGGCTTGGCGGGGTCTTCCTCGCGCTTCTTGATGGGATTGCCGTCCTCGTCCAGTTCTACTGTGTCCTTCTTGGCCAGCGACGGGTCGTTCATGGCTTCCAAATCCTCGAACGAAATCTGCTGCTTGTTGCTGATACGCCAGTTGTCCTCCAACTTACGCGAACCCCAACGGCGCAAGAACTCGGTGCGGCCTGCCGATACCAGCGCTGAGTTGTAGAAGTACCAGCCGCCGCTGTTCGACTTGGTGTTGGTGTAGATGTTGCTCATACCGAGCGCCTGCTGCAAAGCCAACTCTTTATCGGCCTCCTCCTTCTCCTTGCGCTGCTTCTCGGCTTTGTAATTGGCTATCTGCTTGTTAACCCAGTTGGTGCGCTGCTGTGGCGTCATCTTGGCAATGCGCTGCAAGCTGTCTTGCGTGTGAATCACCTCCAGGTTCATCACCAGGTCGCGCAATATTTTCGCTTTGTTGGAGATGGCTTCGTAATTGGGATAATCCTTGGGCATAGAGAGCATCGCCGTGTCGTAATAGTTCTGCGACTCCACATACTGCTCGTTGTCGAAGTAGATGTCGGCCAGCTTCAGCGACGACTGCGTGCGCTGGAAGTGGTTGTCGTCGAAAGCGGCCACCGACTTGGCCAGGTTCTTTATCTGCTCCTTCTCGTTGCCATCAATGCGGGCAATCTCCGATAGGGCATAGTAAATCTGGTCGCGGTAGGGTTCGTTCTTCTCCTCATCGAGCATCTTCTTCAACTCCCTCATTATCAACACTCTTGACGATAGCGAGCCGTCGTAGTTGGTGGCTAAGTGCATACGGGCGCTGAACTCCATGTCGTAGGCGGGGGTGCGCTTGATGACCTTGGTGAAATTGCTTTGCGCCTCGGGAATCTGCTCCAGCGACTCGTATATCTGTCCCAAAATGAAATACATACGCGTCTTAAACTGGCGACTGGCCTTGTTGAGAAGCACGTCATTGATATGGTCGATGGCGGTCTGCGTTTCGCCATTAGGTGCCGTGAGCTGGTACTGTGCGGCCGTGGCGGCAAACAGGGCGTTCAGCTGTTTCGATTTCTTCTCCTTCACCATCGGCTCGGCATTGATCAGCATGTCCTCGGCACGCGAGTAGTACTTCTGCTCCATCGCCGAGCGGGCAGCCCACACCATCGCCTCCTCCCAGCAGCTGTGACCTTTGTGCGTGTTGATGATGTAGGCGAACACGCGCGAGGCCTGCACATAGTCCTGCTTGTAGAAATAGGCCTTGCCCATCATTAGGTAGGCATCGTCGATGGTCTTCACATACTCTTTGCCCTTGATGAGCATCGAGTGCTTATAAATCGATTTCGATGCCTTCTCGATAGCTTTGTCGAACGAGCTGGCCGACGCCAAAGCCTCCTCCTTGGTAGGATGAGGGAATATAGGGAGCTGCATGGTGTAGTTGTCCTTCACCTTCTCTTCCAACTCGGTCTCGCCCCTCTTTAAGGCTTCTTTGCCGTTAAAGTTGATATTGAAGTGCGAAGTGGTGGTATGATACGCCCTGTTAGGGAAGGTGTTCTTCCGCGTCGAGCAGCTGCCAAAGAGCAATGCCATGGCCAGCAGGCTTATCAGCGTAAGAGAGGACAGTATGTATCGTGAGCTTTTCAAATTGTTGTCGTTAGATTTTGGGACAGGTAAAGAAACGGATTTTTAATCGATTTATTTTTGTGCTTCCAAATATTGCTCGAGCAGTCGCTGCACGTACTTGCCAAACACGTCGAACTCGATGTTGACCACAGTGCCTTCCTTGAAATTGTGGAAGTTGGTCACTTTGTAGGTGTAGGGGATGATGGCCACCGAAAAGCGTCCGCGCTCCGAGTCCACCACGGTGAGGCTCACGCCATTGACCGAGATGGAGCCTTTGGGCACGGTGAAGTTGTTCTTCTGGGCATCGTAAGTAAAGTAAAAACGCCAACTGCCGTTGTCGTCCACCACCTTCTCGCAGACGGCGGTCTGATCGACGTGGCCCTGCACGATGTGCCCGTCAAAGCGGCCGTTCATCGACATACTGCGCTCCAGGTTCACCTCATAGCCCACCTTCCAGCTACCGAGGTTGGTCTTCAGCATGGTCTCGTCCATGGCGGTCACTACATATTGCTTTTTGGCGTAATCCACACGCACCACCGTCAGGCAGCAGCCATCGTGCGCCATGCTCTGGTCAATCTTCAGCTCGTCGGCAAAATCAGCCTCAATGGTAAAATGATAGTTGGTATTTTCCTTTTCTATGCTAACAATTTTGCCAGTCTTTTCGATGATGCCTGTGAACATAATACGCTAATTTTCTTTACTTTACACAATATCAAAAACACCCAAGACAATCCCTTTTTTCGAAAAAAAAGATTGCATCAGGTTTTGTGCAAAAATAATGATTTTCTTTAAGATACCTATATATAAAGTTCAAAAAACAAAAATCAGAGTTCAAAATTCAAAACGGTATCCCTGAAAGTAGTAATTATCCATTGTAAATTGACATTTGTTTTCCTATCTTTGCAACCCTATTCACTACCCGTACCATGGCAACCGACCGGCGACAACAGATTCACGCAATACTGAAGCAGCACTGGGGCTACGACAGTTTCCGCCCGCTGCAGGAGGATATTATCCTGTCGGTGCTGGAGGGGCGCGACACGCTGGCACTGCTGCCCACGGGCGGTGGCAAGAGCATCTGCTTCCAAGTGCCCGGACTCGCCCTGCAAGGTCTGTGTCTCGTCATCTCACCACTCATCGCCCTCATGAAAGACCAGGTGGAGAACCTGAAGCGGCGCCATGTGAAAGCGGCCGCCATCTACTCGGGCATGTCGTACCACGACATCGAGCTGACCATCAACAACTGTGTGAACGCCAACGATATACGCTTCCTCTACGTGTCGCCCGAGCGTCTCAAAACGGAGATGTTCCGCGTCAACCTGCCCCACATGAACGTGAAGATGATTGCCGTGGACGAGGCGCACTGCATCTCGCAATGGGGCTACGACTTCAGGCCGCCCTACCTCGAGATTGCCGAAATACGCAAACAACTGCCCGGCGTACCCGTGCTCGCCCTCACCGCCACCGCCACGCCCGAAGTGGTGACCGACATACAGCAAAGACTGGCGTTCCCCAAGTTAAATGTCTTCCAAAAGAGCTTCAAACGCGACAACCTCACCTACTACGTGGTGAAAGAAGAGGACAAGCATAACCGCATGCTTCGCATCATGCACAAATACCCTGGCACGGGCATCGTCTATGTGCGCAACCGACGTAAGACCAGAGAGATAGCCGAATTTTTACAAAAAAACGGCATCGCCGCCGACTACTACCACGCCGGCCTTGACGCCGAGACCCGCGATTGCAAGCAGAACGAGTGGATGAACGGCACCGTGCGCGTCATCGTCTCCACCAACGCCTTCGGCATGGGCATCGACAAGCCCGATGTGCGCTTCGTCATCCACACCGACATCCCCGACACGCTGGAAGCCTACTTCCAAGAAGCCGGCCGCGGCGGCCGCGACGAGAAGCCGTCCATTGCCGTACTGCTCTATAACGACGCCGACCTCAAGGAGTTACAACGCAACTTCGAAGCCTCCTTCCCGACCATTGAGACCATCAAGAAGATTTACGAATGCCTCTGCAATGAATTTCGCATTGGCGTCAACGAAGGCAAAGACACATCCTATTTCTTTGATATTGACCATTTTCTAAAAAAATACGGCTTGAAGGTCATGGAGTTTGCGAGTGCCGTGCAGTTTTTGGAAAAGGGCGGTTACCTGCTGCTCAGCGAAGAACTCAACAAAGTGTCAACCTTGCAGATAGCCTGCGGGCAGACCGAGTTGGAGCATTTCCAGCAAAAACATCCCGAGTGGGCCGAGTTCACCAGGTTGCTGCTGCGCTCCTACGGCGGACTTTTCACAAACTATGTTAAAATAAGTGAAAATGAAATCGCCCGTCGCGCCAACTCCACCCCCGAACGAATCGAGATGGCGTTAAAAAAACTTAACGGCATGGGGTTGGTACATTACAACCAAGGCACCACGAAGCCCAAACTGCTCTTCTTGGAAAACCGGGTCGAGAGCCGCTATCTGTTCTTCGACCCAGCCGTTTACTCACAGCGCAAAGTGGTGGCACAGAAGCGCTTGGAGGCCGTGATGCAATATGTGAGCAACAACCTGGTTTGTCGCAGCCAGCAACTGTTGGCCTACTTTGGCGAGACGACGAGCGCGCCGTGCGGCCAGTGCGACGTATGCTGGCACGCCCAACGGCAACGCCTGCTGCAGGCTGAGTTCGACAACATCAGACAGCGCATAGAAGCACTGCTGTCGAGCGGGCCAATGGACCTGAAAGCGCTGATGAACGAGGCGGGGCGGGAATTTAAGGAAGAGCGGATTACCGAAGTGTTGCGCTGGCTCACCGACCAAGGGTTCGTAGAGCTCAAGTCGGGGCAGGTTACGCTTTCACGCGCGGGTCGAGCCAGCCGTAAATAATGTCAACCATAATATTGATAATCACGAGGATAACCGACACGTAGAGCAGCGACCCCATCACCACGGGGAAGTCGTACTTGTCGAGGGCGTCGACAATAACCACGCCCATCCCTTTCCAGTCGAAGATATACTCCACAAAGACGGCGCCAGCGAACAGCGACGCTAACCAGCCCGAAATGGCCGTCACCACGGGGTTGAGCGCATTTTTCAACGTGTGGTGCACAATGATGGTGCGGTAGGGCAGGCCCTTGGCTTTGGCGGTGCGTATGTAGTCCTGCGACAGCACATTGAGCACCGAGTTCTTGGTCAGCTCGACCACCACGGCCAGCGGTCGGATACCCAAGGTGATGGCGGGCAGAATGAGATTTTTCAAATCCAAATATTGTCCTGAACCGTAATTATCAACAGTATAGAGACTTCCGAACATACTGAGCCCCGTCACGTCGGCCAGCAGGAAGGCGAACACCCACGCGAACAGGATGGCCGCGAAGAACGACGGCAGCGACATGCCCAGCACCGAAAAGAAGAGCGACACCTTGTCGAACCACGTGTCCTTGAAGATGGCGCACAGCACCCCGATGAAGATGCCCACGAGGATGGCGAAGATGATGGAAACCACCGCCAGCAGTGCGGTTTTCGGGAAAGCCTCGGCCAGTATTTCCATCACGGGGCGCTTGGTCTGATACGACCGCCGCAGGAAGGGGGCTTTCAAGACGATAGCCGAACGGGCAAAAGAACAGATTTTCACGTAATGATAGTCCTTATTGTCCAAGTACCAGAACGAATCCTCGTCGTCGGTGCGATGCCACGAGATGGGCGACAAGTCGTTGAGATAGGCCAAGTATTGCACGCCCACAGGCAGGTCGAGGCCCATCTCCTTGCGAATGGCCTCCTCGGTCTGTATGTCGCTCCGCTGCCCCATCAGCATGCGCGCCGGATCGGAAGGCAGCACCGTAAACAAAAAGAACACCAGCGTGATAACACCCAGCATCAGCAGGAAGCCATACAGTATTCTTTTAACGATAAAACGAAGCATGCGGAACTTTTTTGCAAAAATAATGGAATAATTGACGCGGAAAACATCTCAACACTTTTCTTTTTTATGATTTTCTTTATTAGTCTTTTGATTGCAATGATTTTTCACCATACTCTCTACGTTCATCAGCGAGTTCTGCGGGATTTAAAACTTCCCGCAGATTACGCAGATTACCGCAGAATGTGACATCAGAAAACGTCTTTCTTATTAGAAGTGTTTTAACAGATTTTAAGACTGCTTTTTTTCCTTTAAAATAAGATTTGTAAAAAAGCGCAACAAACTTGTTGGACTATCCATAATTTTTGCTATTATTGCTATCATTTTAATTATCATCAAAAATTGTGCACTATGATGAAGAAAGTTACCTTTTTATTGGTTTTTATCTCTTTATTTATCAATGGTTTAGTTTTTTCGCAGACAGAAAATCCCTACGCTGATTTCAGTGCTCCGAATTTACAAACACATAAAGAATATTCAAAAAACTTCAACCCGAGCACCTTTAAGGAGAAGATTTTGTACAACTGCATGGTTGACATGATCAACGCAGCCCGCGCCCAATACACCTACGCGGCTCCTTTGAAGCATATCGTGATGATGGACTCGACCGCCCAAATGCAGGCCGACTATCAGGCTCGGAAAGAAGAGAAGACCGTTGAGGGCGAATCTCCCTACAAGACCACCGACCAACGTCTTCGCAAATATGGCCTGACGCCCTACGCCGAAGAGCTGGTGTCGAAAGCCAAATCGACCCGCGGCATTGAGGAGTACTCGTATTACGACCTCTGTCTGGAATGGATCCGCCCCATCCTGCGCAACGTAAAACTGGCTCAGGTGCTGCTCGACAAGAAATATTGCTACATCGGCTTCGGTCATGCCAACGACCAGTACATGAAGAATGTGTATGCCTCTATCATCTTGGGCAACGACCGCACCTTGAATCCTGGTAAGGATATGAAAACCGTTGACAATCAGGTACTTTATTCGAAGAAACTTTATGGCTTGAAGCCCTTCGATTTGAAAGTATGCCAGAAGTGCAATAACGACATGCGTCTGGAAGTTTTGTCGCAATGTATTCAAATTCAAAGAGATGAGGTTTATTTCGTGTATGATGACTACAAATACATGAAGAAGCTGATTGGCAAGGAAGGCGACGCCATCGCCCTCGACTTCATCCAGGAAAACCAATACGAATGCGGTGCCGAGAACATCATCGACAACAACCGTGTCAACCGCGGCTTCATGACCAAGCCCGTCACCTTTGAAGAACTGCTCGCCCGCAACGAAGTGGCCGACAAGAAATCAAACAAGATCAGCGCCATCATCACCACCATTCCCGCAGAACTGGACCGCGACTATTTCGACTTTGACATCAATGTCATCCTCATAAAAGACGGAAAATACGCCTGCCGCACCATCCTCAAGAAAAAGGTGGAATGCAACAACGCCTATTACGATCAGAAGATAACTTTCCTCAAAGACGAGAACTCGATACCCACCACAGGCGACTGGCTACCCGCCGTTGAGCAGGGCAAGCTGGAAATCAGAATCCCCTTGACCTCGCCTTCTAAAACCACTTTCTCGCCCGAAGAGGTGGCCACCTATGTGCAACAACTTGACGAACCTTCCTATAAGATTGACAAAGTGGATGTTATCATGGTCAACTCCATTGAGAAATTCGACGACCCCGCCCAAAAGAAGCTGCAACAGAAACGCGGCGAGAGCCTCGCTAACGCCGTTAAAGGCAAGTACGGAGCAGGACTGCCCGTCACCATCTCCTACGAAGATAGCTGGGAAGAATTCAAGAAAGACCTCGTTTACAGTGCCGACTATTACGACTTAACCCTGTTTGGCAAAGAAAACGCCGTTACCCAACTGAATGCTGAAAAGGGCAAAATCGCCAAGGAAATCGAAAAGGATTACCTCTCGAAACAGCGCTTTGCCAAAGTTATCTTCCATGTAACTTACCACGTGGAAGGCAAGGATGAACAAGACTTCGTGGTTTACAAGTTCAACAAGAGCCTGGCTCAAGGCAAGACCCAACTCGCCATGGCTATCCAAAAATACATCA
>JAEERB010000072.1 GCA_016285615.1 Bacteroidales bacterium | reverse complement strand
CCTTCAGTGTATCTGGCGTTTTCGATATTGATGCCTTCGTAGTCGGCGGTGGGGTAGCCGTAATAAATCCACAGGAAGGAGCAGATCTGCATCTGCGTGTTGGGGGCCGCCATCTGCTGGCAACCGTTTTCAGTTATGCGGAGAATCTCGCCTGGTCCTACAAAACGCTCGGTTTCGTAGCCCAAATTGGCAAAACTGTGACTGTCGAAGGCCACGGCATAGCCGCGATCGCTTTTGCCAACGACGATGGGCGTTCTGCCCAGATAATCGCGGGCGGCAATAAGGCCGTTTTCAGTGAGAATGAGGATGGAACATGAACCTTTCACCTTCTTGAAGACATTGTTGATGCCATCTACGAAGTCTTTGCCTTGCGTAATCATCAACGCCACCAACTCCGTGGGGTTGGTCTGGCCGGAACTGAGTTCAGTGAACTGCTGGTCCTTGTCGAGGCACTCCTGCTCCAATTCCTTGATGTTGTTGATGCGGGCTACCGTGGAGATGGCAAAGCGGCCCAAATGCGAATTGACCACAATGGGCTGGGAATCAGTGTCGCTGATGATGCCGATACCGTAGTTGCCCTTGAATTTGTCCAATTCGCCGTCGAACTTGGTGCGGAAATAGGAGTTTTCGATGTTGTGAATGGAACGGTAGAAAGTGCCGTCCTGAATAGTCACCATGCCGGCACGCTTGGTGCCCAGATGAGAATGGTAGTCTATTCCGTAAAACAAATCGCTAACGCATGCCTCACGTAAGGCTGTTCCAAAAAATCCACTCATAAAATACTGTAAGTTAGATAATTGTGTTTGTTAATGGTTTGGGTTGAGAAAATGCAAAAATAGTTTTTTTTTCTCTATTTTTGCATAATAAAATGAGAGAATATGAAACATCGTTTCTTTACTGCCGATATGAAGATGTCGGAGATATTCCATACCAACCTGAATATGGCGGTTTTGCTGCCCCGTTTGGATATGGATTTCGGCTTTGCAGAGAAGACTGTGGCGCAGTGCTGTCAAATGCACCGTGTGGATTGCGATTTTTTCCTGATGATTGGCAATGTCTATACCTTTGAGGATTATCTTCCTGACACAGAAGAACTGCACAAACTTAACATAGACAAGCTGCTTGAGTTTTTGCTCAAGTCGCATAATTATTATATGGAAGAGCGTCTGCCGCATATCGAGAATCATTTGGAGAAGATTGTAGAAAATGTGGATGCCTCGGTACAAGCTGTCTTGAAGCAGTTTTATACTGATTACAAGCAGGAGGTGTGGAATCATTTTGAATATGAGGAAGATACAGTTTTCCCGTATATTCGCCAGTTGTTGAACGACAAATCGAAGCCGAATTATCAGATTGATCAGTTTGAGCAGAATCATAGTAATATTGAGGATAAACTGGCCGATTTAATCAATATCATCATCAAATACCTGCCTGGCAAGTTGCGCACGGCCGACCGCATATCGATGTTGCAGGACTTGAATGCCCTCTCGGCAGATTTGAACCGCCATGCACTGATTGAGGACAAAATTTTGGTGCCTTTTGTTGAATATCTTGAAAAACAACGCCATGAAAACAATTAAGATCTTATTGGCAGAGCCTTCGGATGTGATTGCGGCCGGTTTTCAAGAGTTATTGGGTGCCGACTCGCCGTTTGTGGTTTGTGGCCGCTGCTCGTCAGCCGAAGGGTTGAAAGAGGCGGTGGTGCGTTATCGTCCGGCACTCCTTCTGATCAACCCCTCCCTGTTGGGCGAATCGGCTGTTACGGAGTTGTCATCGCTGACAGATGTAAATCCCCATATTGTGTTCGTCGCGCTTGTATATCAATATTTTAGTGCATCCATGTTGCGGCCTTATGCGGCTGTGGTGGATATCTGCGACAGCAAAATGCAGATCGAAAACAAATTGAAACAGGTTTTGAAAAATCAGGACCCCAGCGAGATTGGTGAAGGTTATGAGTTGACGCAACGCGAGAAGGATGTGCTTGTTTTGGTTGCTAAAGGATTGATGAATAAAGAAATAGCCGACAAACTTAATCTTTCTGTACACACCGTCATCACCCATCGTAAAAATATCACCCATAAAACGGATATTAAGTCGGTGGCCGGCCTCACCGTCTATGCCTTGCTGAACAATCTGATAGACAAAGACGAAGTGCTGTAGTCAACAGTTTTAACTCCTCACTTTTCACTTTTCACTTCTCACAACTAAAAATTAATTTTTTTATTTTTGCACAAAGGAACTTTTTAATAACAATCTAAATTTATAATTATGGGCTTTTTAAAAGAATTCAAAGAATTTGCCATGAAAGGCAATGTAATGGACATGGCTATCGGTGTTATCATCGGTGGTGCGTTCGGTAAAATTGTAACCTCTTTGGTTAATGACCTTTTGATGCCTCTCGTTGGCGCATTGATTGGCAATGTGGACTTCACGACACTCTCGGTTACGCTGAGAGAAGCCGTTATGAATGGCGAAGAAGTAGTGAAGGAAGCCGTAACATTAAACTACGGTAACTTTATCCAGACTACCGTTGATTTCCTGATTGTGGCTTTGTGTATCTTCGGTATGATTAAGCTCATCAACAAGGCTTCTAACATGGTGAAGAAACCCGTTGAAGAAGCTCCCGCAGAACCCGCTCCCGCTCCGGAACCCACTGCAGAAGAGAAACTGTTAACTGAAATCCGCGATCTGTTAAAAGAGAAATAATAGTCGCCCAGTGACATTAAAAAAGGATAACCATAGTTTTATGGCTATCCTTTTTTTGTGATGATAATGAAGAAGATGAAAACGAAAATCCTTTTTGTGTGCCTTGGCAACATCTGCCGCAGTCCCATGGCCGAGTTTATCATGAAGAAGCTGGTAGCTGATGCGGGCTTGGCCGACCGTTTTGACATCGCGTCGGCTGCCACCAGTTACGAGGAGCAAGGCAACCCCGTCTATCCGCCGGCTCGCAAAATGTTGGCCGCCCACGGTATCGACTGCAGCGGCAAGACCGCCCGCCGCATTACGGCTGCCGACTACGAGCACTACGATTACATCATCGCTATGGACAAAGGCAATCTGCGCAGTCTGCACGCCATGCTGGGCGATGACCCTGCCGATAAAATCTCACTGCTGATGGACTATACCGACCATCCGCGCGAGATTGCCGACCCATGGTACACCCGCGACTTTGAGACAGCATGGCGCGAGATTAGCGAGGGCTGCGAGGCCCTGCTGCGCCATCTGACCGAATAGACTTCTTATTTCTTGATGCTGAGAATCAGTCCCAAAACCACGCCGAGCACGGCGGCAAACAGCACTTGGTAATTGCCAGGCAGCATAAAGGTGATGGTGTGGGCAGGATACCAGAACAGCGGTATGGTTTTCTTGAAGACGAAGCCGTACTGCACGTTCCAGTCTATCTTTTCAGCCAGCGTTTTCTGTATCTCAAGCGGTCGCGAGAAAAAGCCTGCCAGTGTGCCTCCCGTCTCGGCAATGTGTATGTCGGTAACTTTGTGGAAGGTCATGAATACCGGCGCGAAGAAGGTGTTCATCAGCACGCTGACGCAGAAGGCCACCAGCAGCTTGCCCCAGCTGGCGCCGCCGGCAAACCATGCCTGTGCCTGCTCCACGCCGAGGTAGGTCAGAAATTGTACGGTGCCGCCCTTGAATACCATCATGGCCATGGCGATGCACATACCAAGGACGCCCCATACCAACATTCTGGGTATCAGTCCGAACCCTTGTTCTGAATAGTGGCCCTTACGTATGCGCAGGGCCAGCATCTCGCCAAAAGTGGCCAAAATGGCAAACTTGGCAAAACTCATCAGCATGCCGTGGTTGGCCGTGGCCCGGTTGAAGCCCTCTAAAACCCCGGGGACGAAGATAAAAATGCACAATATGGCTGCGACAATGGCAAGGACGAGGAGGTCAGTCTTTTTCATGGGAATCGTTTTTTAGCGCGACAAAAGTACGGAAAAAGGGCGTACATTCTCATGAGTAGCGAATAGATTTGTATCTTTGCCCTCGAATAAAAGAGGGGTTATGCCGCAGCATTATTACACTATATTTTTTATTTACTTATTGATAATCAATATATTGTCGTTTGTATGTTTTGGCATGGACAAGCGTTTTGCCCGCCGTGGCGCCTACCGCATCTCCGAGTACAGTTTGTTGGTCATAGCTTTGATTGGCGGCTCCATAGGGGCATGGGCGGGAATGTACTGTTTCCGTCACAAGACGAAGCACGCGTTGTTCGTCGTGGGCATCCCGCTCATCTTGGCAGTGCAGATTTCCGTAGCGCTCTGGCTCTATCTTGGCTGAGGTTTTAGAAGCAGAGGTAGAGCAGGGCTCCGGCCGCCCCGCAGAGGAGCAGTAGGAGGATGGGACTTTTTTTGAACCGGTAGGAGGCGATGAAGACGCCGGCGAAGAGAAGGCAGCTGACCGTAAATTGGAAAGGGCTCTCCGCGGGACTGCCGAAATTGTCCTTGGAGGCGAGCAGCAGAGCGGCGGCGGCAATCACACCGACTATGGTAGGCCGCAGAATCTGGAAGATGCTCTCTATAATTTTGTTGCCGCGGTGGGCCAGCAGATAGCGGCTGACCATCAGGATGAGCAGACAGGGGAGCAGTATCACGGCAAAGGAACTCATTACGGCGCTCAAGATGCCGATCCATGGCGCGTAGCCGGCATTCACCACGGCCGTGTAGCCGGCGTATGTGGCCACATTGATGCCGATGGGTCCGGGGGTCATCTGGCTCACAGCCACGATGTCGGTAAATTCTTGGACGGTCATCCAAGCGTGTTTTTCAACCATCTCGTTCTGTATGAGGGCGATCATGGCGTAGCCGCCTCCGAAGTTGAAGATGCCGATTTTGCAGAAGGTATAGAGGAGTTGCCAGAAAATCATGCCTGTTTCCTCCTTTCGATGAAGTGTCCGTAGAGAAAGCCGGCGGCGGCGGCGGCGAGGATGACCCAGATGGGCGAAACGCCGAGAAACCGTATGAGAAGGGCGGCCGCGATAGGTATCCAGCAGTTGCGCCACGTGATGCCGGCCGTCTTGGCCATGGTGAATACGGGGGCGGCAATCAGGGCTACCACGGCGGGCCGGATGCCCTTGAAAACGGCTTCCACTACCTTGTTGCCCTGAAATTGGCGGAAGAAGATGGCCAGCAGGAGGATGATGAGGATGGGCATGAGGATGTTGCCCGCAATGGCGGCGGCAGCACCGGTGCGACCGCGCAGCCTGTAGCCGAGGGAGGCGGCCATGTTCACGGCGAAAAGGCCCGGCATGGCTTGCGAAACGGCCATCAAATCCATGAACTCCTCTTGCCCAATCCAACCGCGACGCTCAACCAACTCCTTCTCCATCAGCGGAATCATAGCATAGCCTCCGCCTATGGTGAATGAGCCGATCTTTAAAAACGAAACGAACAGTTCGGTGTATGTCGCCATGGAAAGCCTATTTCTTGTTGTCGGGGTCTTGCCTTTTCTTTTTCCGTTTGATGATGAAATAGCCTACCCAGAAGGCGATGGTGCCGCCGATGAAGGCTCCCATCATGATGGGAAACTTGTTGTCGATAGAACTGAGATATAAAGGAATAATCAGAATTCCCATCAATAGTACGTAGCGAAAGGCAGTTTCCATACTTTGTAGATTTATGTTGCAAAAATACAAAATAAAGACTTTGCCAATGCTACGTGGAAATCGGCATTTTTTCGAACAGCCCCGCCCCTGTGGTTGTTTTTTCTCTTAATTTATGACTTTCAAAATTGAAATTTTAGCGATTCTGTCTTCGCCGTATCCTTCTTGAAAATGGAGACGAATAAATCCGTCAAAATACAGCTTCTGCTTTTTTCTCTTTTTTTGCCTTGTTGTCTCTTTGTGAGTCAACGTTTCTCAGTTCAAGACTTATTAATCTTTTGTTCTCTTTTGAAATCTTTCGCAGATTCTGAATAGGAATTTTTGTCTCAATTCCAGGACCTTGATATTCAACAGTAGTGCGAACAAAAGCGTCCAATCCTATGATTTCACTATCAGATAAGTCAGGATTGCATACCATAGGTAGCATTTTTTTTGTATAAAGATTGCAATAAAATAAAAAACCGTGATTATTGTGCAAAACCAGTCTGTCAGCGGGGATGTATTTGTGCTTGTATTTGACGATAACGATGCAGTCAACAGGAAAACCGTCGGTCTGAATTTTAATTGAGGAACACCCTTTGTTTGAGGTGAGAACAGCTGTCTTATTATTGTCTTTTCTTATAGTCAAGCAGTATAATTTATATTTTTTACTTGAAATTATATTGTTGTCAACATAAAAAAAGAAGTGTAAAGAATCTCCAATGTTTTTAGCCCATCTTTCTTGGATTGTTATTTTATGATTATTCTCGTAGAAATATTGAAAATATAATGCAATTTTAATATAGAAGTTCAACTTTTCTCCTTTGATGGAATCTTGATTCTCTATCACTCCTTCTTTGTGCCATATTTCTGTTGACTTTTCCAACAATTCTAATTTTACACTATCGTTTAGCAAATCATAAAATTTCTCAAAATATGGTAATTGCTGGTTGAAATAAGTAGTATCTATAAGTATTTCTATACGCGTGTCAAGTATTTCGCGCATAACATCATCCAAGTCGTATGAGGGCTCGTCTTTTTGTGCCCAACAAACTGAATTGTTAAAGAGACAAAGCAATATTACCGAAAAAATGTGAAAAAAACTTTTCATATTATCAATTGTTGTT
This sequence comes from Bacteroidales bacterium, assembly GCA_016285615.1. The sequence goes on along the minus strand of JAEERB010000072.1, from coordinate 4,812 downwards.
ACGAAATTGGTCGAAACTCCACGTTGCGTATGTCCCATTTTCGTTGTAAAAATATACTTTTTGAGAACTCATTCCAAAAGCGGCAAAAGTTCTACCTCCAGAACGTACACCTGCATTGGCTCTGTCTTTAGGAGATGGTGTTTGAGTCCAAGATATAATATCAGAGCCTATCGAACATTCTCCGCTTCCATGAGAATGGAAGTCGAAGAGGACGATAAAACAAGGAACATTTACTTGAGTATATCCCATTTCACTGGTCTTGCAAGGACTATCATAATGTTTTGTTTCTCCCCACATCACGCAAGGTGATTCATATTGTTGCTTTTCTATGTTCCATCCTGAGCCATAACAGCCTCCTGACTCGGAATTCGGGTCTTCTGAATCATTGTTTTGAAGTATGTCGAGAATCTGACCTCTTGATGCTATATCTGGAAGTTGATGAACATCCCCATAATTATTTACAATAATTTGTCCCTTCTCATCCGTAGAAACACTTTCCTGATTACTAACAAGATAAATTTTACCATCTTCATTACCATCACTTCCCATTAAATGTCCAGATATATCATAATAATTTCCTATCTCCGCCCCATTCGGATCCACCAACTTCACCGGATTATTCCCGCAATACGCATACGGACTCAAACTCGGATACTTTTCACTCATCGGGTCAACGGAGAGCCAGATGGAATATGCTGAGTTATAGTATCTTGCGCCAAACCGACGCAGCGGGCGAGAGCAGAAGCAAGCTTGTTTGCTTTTGCCGAGCCGCAAGGAGGAAACCGAGCGTAGCGAGGTAATAGAATACCCAGTTTCCTCGTCTCGCTCCTTGCCGGAGAAGGTATAGCGGGCACCATGGGAAATGGCGGCGTAAAGCATTGTGTGTGAATTAGTTGGCACTTTGTTGTTTAGAATGTTTCTTTGGAAAAACAGATAATCAGTATTCCAAGGTTATTGAATTTGAATTTTTTTCTTTAATGAATCAGAAGGATTTTGAAAACGATTTAAATATAATATCATATCTGGTGAAACATTGAATTTGTTTGCAATAGATAATATAGTATCATTTTTTTTCTTACGATAGAAAATTGGAAAGTATCTAATGCAATGACAATTCTTATTATGGGGAATATATTTTTGTCCATCATACAGAAAATCATACCAGATGTTCATTTCATGATAGAAACTGACTTCTTTCAGATATGCTGTGAATAGTGTTTTATTTACAAACGGTATCTTTATAGAATCTATTTCACTACTTTGGGTATAAAATTTAGTAGTGCACATTGTAGTTGAATCCATTGCATTTGTAGAAAAAACGAACAGATAATCGCGATATCGTAGAATTCCTTGAATATCAAGATCAAAAATACTGGTGTTGCTATACCTCTCATCATGTTGAAATCCAGTCAAGAATATATATGTTCTATTGCTGTCATGTTGTGATATAAATACATCAAACCAAACATTTTCGTTTTTATAAACGCACGTATTTTTAATATCAATGATAGAATCGAAAAGACTATACAAATTATCATCCACTATCTTCACTTTATTTACAGCAATTATAGTATCATGTTGCAATGAATCACATGCTATACGCCGTAAATTTTTTTGAGTAAAAGGATCGTTAGTATAGCAAGAATATAGTGTAAGCGATATGCTCACGATAAGAATAGCTATATAAAACACTTTATTTTTCATAATATTTTTTTTATCGCCGAAAACCACTCCAGTCCATCTTAAAAACATTCATATCAAAGAGTTTCCCCCTGTGCATTATGCCAAAAATCACATTAGGATTATTATTATTACACATTTCTTGAAAGTTTCTGTCAATGAGATTTGTAAAAGCGCCTAATGGTTCCTTCCTGGGATGTGAGTGAAAGAAAAATGATAAAGTTCCTTTATTATTCATAAAACTCGTTGCTTGCACTGGACTAAACTTATCCTTATTATAACTATGGTTTGAAGAAAGGTATGAAACACTCTCATCATTGATATTGCCTCCCCAATAACTCCATTCAACATCAGTGTTTTTAGACATAAATCTAAATAGATTCTGTGCCATTATATTCTTTCCCGACACATTCAATTCTGTTGATTCGATTCTTCCATTAGCATCACTAGTTGTATTTAATTTCATGATATCTTCATCAACATCTACGAAAATTTCTTGTCGTTTTTTTCCATATCCAACTGTTTTTCTTTTTCCGAAATCATCTTGGCTATATCCTTTAACCGCATATAATTTTAGATTATTTCTGTCCCCAACCTCTCTTATGTATCCTGCTTCATTAATCTCCCATTCTTCCCCATTCGCATCCACTAACTTCACCGGATTATTCCCACAATACACATAAGGAGAAATTGATGGATACTTGTCGCTCATCGGGTCAACACTCATCCAGATAGAATAACTTGAGTTATAATATCTTGCGCCGAAATAGCTGTATCCTGTTTCTTCGTCTCGTTCCTTGCCGGAGAAAGTATAGCGGGCACTATAGGAAGGTGGCGGGTAAGGGGAAAGGACATTGCGACACATATCAATACTTATTAATTAAAAGGCTGAATATTATTTATCAGAAGAACCACTTTGTCGCATGGTTGAAAAGAAGAAAATAATTCACATAGCTCATAAGGCCGTAATGAACAAAGGCAACCTGTCTTTTCATTTTGGATAACAACCTTGTCAGAATCAATAGCAAAACCTGTCTTAAGAACAATATGATTGTTATTGACAACAATAATCTCACTTGATACTGTTGAGATATCAGCATTCAAACGTCTAAACTCAAATTTATTTTGAATAATTCGTAATATTTCATTATTGGAACAAGTGAGCACTTTTCTTTTGGGAATACTATTAGGTAAATAGAGCCAATCATTATCATTGAAAATCAATATAATTTCATTATTTCCATTTGCTAAATCTAATCCACCCAGTGGATTAACGATGCTATCTTCCATAATATCAGGAAACACTTCTTTATTGTTGTTGATAATGATAGGGAATCCATTACTAATCACGCAAAGCGCAGCCAACACCATTAGCATAGATATAACAATAAAAAACTTCTTTTTCATCTGCGTCCATATATTACTATCTCTTTCCCTTGATTTGGTGCGAGTAATTGAGCATTTGTCATCACCCCCCCACTATATTGCACTCTAACATTAGAACCATGAATCTCAGATTTTTTATCTAATTTTCTTGAAAATTGTGCAATAATACTCGTATCGAAAATCGGAAGTCCCCAATCCACAGCAGTTCTACACCCTCCAACCACATCAACATATGTTCCGCTGCTAAATGCACTTGCTTTAAAATCACTTGGGTCAAAATTCTGTTCTGAACCGCCATAGCCAACACATAAATCACCAGGGGTAGAATGTCCTACATAATAAAAACTAGTGATTTTATCTCTCTCTCTCGAGCCATCCCCATTTTTATTATTTACATAATTAATAATTTCGTCGACATCAGATATAACTTTAACACTAATTCCTTTTTCTTTGGCTTTGTTACTATATTCATTGATTAAATCGCTCGAATAACCCTTCTCTTTATCATTGTAAATAAGCCATGTTGTGCTTTCTCCTTTTCTCTGAAAGTGGGATTTTGATTTTAAAGCTCTATCCAATCCATTTTCTAGAAAATGTCTTTTATTGCTATGATTGCCTGGCGAACCTGAAACGACAATACCTTCCTCCCCGTTGGGGTCAATGATTTTTATCGGATTGTTGATGCAATAAGCGTATGGGGAAACGAAAGGTGTTTTATCAGAAAGTGGGTCAACAGACAGCCAAATGGAATAGTCTGAATTATAATATCTTGCGCCAAAATATGAATAGCCAGTTTCCTCATCTCGTTCCTTCCCGGAGAAGGTATAGCGGGCACTATAGGAAGTTGGTATAAAGGTGAACTCATAGATCATAATACTTAATTGAGCCATTAATAATAGTTTCCCTCTGATAAACGAACTTTCCGTTTGAATATCTGTATGTTATACTTTTGTAATCTATGTTTGTAGATACCGAATCAATGTCAGGAAAGTCTTTTGTAATATAGTCCACCGTTTTACTATCCAATTTGTATATGTAATCAGGTAGAACCACTCGCCTTTTCTTTTTGCGAAAATAAACCGGCAAGACGTAAAACAAGCAGTTGTGCTTTTTATACCGCATATAACCCTGTATTTTCACACAGTTTCCCAAATCGTATTCTATAGACTTCTTTACATAGGGCAATAGCCATCTGTCATTAAAAAAAACAGTTAAATACTCATTGCTGTCTTGCTTAAAACCATAGATGATGAAATCATCAAAACAATTGGGATAGCTGTTGTTTTCATCGCAAATGTTTTTAAACAACTTTCTCACTTGATTATTGCCGAAAGAAACCAGGTGGACTTTTGCCGAATCCCCTAAATTAGCATATAAATTGTTGTTAACAAGAACGAATTTGGCGAATATAATTATGATTAGTATTTTACAATATAATAATTTCATAATGGGATGATTCTTTTCAAAATAGAAAAACTTTTTAGAAGATTATGGGACAATTCGCGTTTTATTGATAAATTTGTTGGGTCAATGGATATATAGCTCTTATTGAAGGCTTCATAAACCTTAAACGTTCCAGGATTTTTGTACATCATATCAACATCACTCCCTTCAAAACCAGAACTAAGCCTGTTTGATGGATTTGAATGGCTATGAATTTGAATAAGATTATTCCCTTTGGGAAGGGGAATAGAATTGAACCCATTTTTATGAGATGTACCTACGTAAGAATGACAGTCAGTTGAG
>JAEERB010000266.1 GCA_016285615.1 Bacteroidales bacterium | reverse complement strand
ACAACCGCGAAGTCTTCACCGACCTTGGCCAGAGCATCCAGCATCTCCGCCAGCACCACGGCCTGACCGTCCAAGAAGCCGCCAACGCCGCCGACCTCACACCTGCCAAACTTGCCGCCATCGAGCGCGGCACAATGTACAACAACCTCAACAAAGTGGCGCGCATCGTCGAGGCTCTGCACGGTCGTCTCGCTATCGTCATCGAGGAGTCCCCCGACGACCCTCACTGTAAATTTTTAGAGGCGTAATTACACCCTATTATCCCTCAAAACAAAACGGGAAGCCAAAGCCTCCCGTCGCAACCCTCAAATGAGTGTATTTTTAGAACTTCAACAGACCGTATGCGTCTGACAACTCTTCCTGGCGTATGCCGAGGTAAATCTTGGTGATTTGGCTGGAACTGTGGTTCAGTAGTTCTTGGAGCAGTATCAGAGCCTTTTCCCCGTCGCCACGCTTGCAAGCCTCGCTCCATATCTTGAACCCGAAACACTTTCGTAGGCTGTGACAGGAGAAGTTCGGAGCCGAATCAATCCCGTACTTTGCCTTAAAATACTTCAACTTCACGTTGATTCGTTGGTTTGAATACACCATATTCTTCTTGCTCAGGAAACAGAACTCGTCATCGTTGGTGATACCCAAAGCTTGATGGCAGTCGATAATGTGTTTCTTGAATTGGCTATTGATGGTCACGGTTCTACGTTTCTTGGTCTTCTGCTCGTTCAGCGTGAACTGGTCGCTTGCCAGGAGCATCCTCCAAGTGAGCTTTCGCAGGTCGCTGACGCGCAAACCGAAGAAGATGCCGCAACCGACAAACAGGCTCCATCGGTACTCTTTATCTCGGTACAGACGATTTACGAGGTTTATTCCTTCGTTCCAGTCAAGGCGACTGGCTGTTGTGTAACTATTCTTTTTACTCATATTACTTGTTGATTTTTACTGTTACTAACTCGATGTTTGAGGCAATGACCTGTTGGCTGATAAGAAGACACCCTGCGACTATGGCAATCGAGTCCTTGTACTCGCCTGTGACACATATCTTGGTTCCGCTTTGCAGCTTCATAGCCATTAGCATCATTTCCTGGTCAAATACCTTAATGTGGAATTGTGGCCTTGGGGTCTCTTTCTTGGAGTTTGTGGCAATGGTAAAGTGGACATACTGCCTTCCATCTTTGGTTGTTTTAATATGTGGTGAGAAATGTACGGAGCCTGCAACTGAAATTAACCTCATATCTTCCATAATTTGAGTAGTTTTTGGTTAAAAAATGAGATTGGGAATATGTAAGTGAACCACCTTTTAGATACTTTTGCTGATTTTCAGATTATAACCAGTTATCCCAGAAGTGAATGTCTGCTTTTACTCCCCGAACACGAAGTTGAGCCATTCTTGAAATCTCTCCTTGTACTCTTCCGATTGGTCATTGTTAGTCTCAACCTCTGCGTCAATCACTGAAACCAGGTTGTCACAATAGCAGTCTTCAATCTCATTCTTGATTTTTCCGTTATCATCATAGGTTCTGAAGGTGTAGGTATCACTCCCCTCGTCGTAGATAACTTCACACCAACCCTTGTGTTTGAAGCCGTTGACCTCAAATGCCACGCCATTGGGAGTAGGGCGAGAGTGGTCAAAGCCCCAACTCATCAGCTTTGTGGGTTCCGCATAGAGTAGTCTGAGGATATTCATTGAAGTATCGATGTCGATAATCTGTGAGCCGTTCACAATCATAATACGTTTGTTTTATTAGTCCGACATTCTCTTAAAGGTGCAAGTCAAAGGACTTGCACCAGGTTCTCCCAACGGAAACTTCGCCAGCTCCCCTTTTCACAATCCCAGTAGGAGCAACAGCCGTAGTTCTCTCGGCTCTTACCGCGTCCGTTGATATGGTTGTCTACGAGCTGTTCTTTGGTTGTTCCCCACGCCTCGCGGAGGGTTCCGTCCACCTTAGTAAAGACGAAATGAGCAACGCCATTGTGAAGCTTCTCTTTGAGGGTGTCGATGAGCATTGCCTTGGCGATGCCGATAACTGGCGACTTGGTACGCTCTGCAATGACCGAGGCTCGTTTGGCTGTGGCCTCGCTGAGGATTGTAACATTGTTGTTGATGGGGGCTGTCAAGATGTTTGTCATAATCTGTATTTTTTCAGGGTTAA